>CAIKGX010000020.1 GCA_903827075.1 uncultured beta proteobacterium
CTCAGTTGCAAAAGACACCTTCTTAGGATCGTTAGATTGTGCTGCGCCATTTGGCACCGTTGCTCTATTTGGCGCCGCCTCAGGCCCAGCACCTGAAATTCATCCTGAGATTTTAAATAAGAAGGGTTGCCTGTTTTTAACTAGGCCTTCTGTGTTTCCCCACAACGCCACTCCAGAGCTACTTCAAGAAAATGCAAAGGCAGTGTTCGAGGCGATTGAACAGGGACGAGTCAAAGTACAAATTGCCGCTAAATTTAGCTTGGAGCAAGCTGCAGATGCACACAAGGCGGCTGAAAGTAGAAAGCTCTCCGGGGCAATTGTGATTACACCTTGAGCATTTTTTTAGCTAAGTTTGCTTAGCAGTTGATTTTTATCTGAGGCCTTGCTGAATGCGAGGCCTCTTGCTTATTGATGCATTACATCGTTGTAATATATTAAATATCTTAATCCCATCAAGCTTGGAGTCGCAGTGAAAAAATCCCTCATCAAACATATTGTTGTAGTGAGTATTGCCACTTCCTTGGTTTTCAGTCCCATTCTTAGTCATGCTTGTACTAGCTTTCTGTTGAAGGGAAATGATGGAGGCTTTGTTTATGGTCGTACTATGGAGTTTGGATTGCCGCTCAAATCCCAATTGGTGGTGATTCCAAGAAACTTAGCGATGCTTGGTGTTGGTGTAGATAGCAAACCCGGAACGGGTTTAAATTGGACAAGCAAATATGCGGTAGCTGGTATGAATGGCTTGGGTATGCCGGTACTCGTTGATGGCATGAACGAAAAAGGCCTAGTTGGTGGGCTGCTGAATGCGCCGAATACTGCGGTCTATCAAGTGGTAAGCCCAGCAGATTCTGTCAATAGCATTGCCTCGATCCAGATGTTGATTTACGCTTTAACAAATTTTGCAACAGTCGATGAGGTGAAGGTAGGTTTTAATAAGATCAAAGTGAATCGCTCGATTATTCCTGCGTATCACAATCAATCGGCACCAGTGCGCATGACTTTGCATGATGCCAATGGGAAGAGCATTGTGATTGAGTACCTCAAAGGCGAATTAGTGATTACCGACAATCCTATTGGAGTGATGACGAATGATCCTGCATTTAGAGATCAGTTAAATAATATCGGTAACTATGCAAACCTCACTAATGTAGAAAGAAAGCCCATGGTAGTTGATGGAGCTACCTATGTACCACCTAGTTCGGGAAGTGGCTTACATGGCTTACCAGGAGACTACTTAAGCCCTAGTCGATTCATCCGCGCATTATTCTTATCTAAATCGGCTCCTACTAATTATTCAACTACCCAGCAAACCAATACTGCATGGCATATCTTGGGTAGTTTTGATATACCTCCTGGAGCCATCAGTTTGCCAGCCAGCAACGCTTATGGGGGCGGTGCCGGCGGCATTGAAATCACTGAGTGGTCAGTTGTTGCTGATAATAAAAATAAGATGTATTACATTAAGATGTTTGATAACGTGAATATTCAATCATTTGATCTGAAGAAAATCGATGTCAATGCAAAAGAACTGAAGTACTACGACGTCAATAAGCCTCAGACATATATTGCCATTAATTGATCCTTCGTATTGAAGGTAGGCCCAAGGGTAGGACATGAAAACTGTTATACAACTTACGCTATCCCTTGCTTGTGCTGCATGGTTTACATGTGCTCTTGCGCAAATTCCGGATACGCAGTCTTCCCAAGGAATTTCATATATCTCAGGGGGTGTTGGTCAGGAAGAGACAAAAGCTATTTTGGTGGAAGCTAAGCAATGGCCTTTAATGCTCGAACTTTCTCAGATGGAAAATGGTAGAGGGGTCTGGATATTTGGCGCTAAGATAAAAATCACCAATGCTAAGCAAAAGACTATTTTTGATGCTCAAGCTGACGGCCCTTACATCTTGATCAACTTGAGTCCGGGCGATTACCAAATTGATGCTAATTACGAAGGCGTTTCTCAAAAACGTACGGTAAGTATTCAGGCTGATCAAGTACAAAAACTCTCCATTTTCTGGAAGTAAGCATGAAGAATCTATTGCGCGTCCCAGTGCGACTTTTTATTTCCGGGAAACTGCGTTTATAATCTTCTAAGCGCTTGAATTCAAAGAATATTATTCTTTTAAAACTGTTTTAGGCTGTTTGACAGCCCTATTGGGGTCTTGGACAATGCCTGTGGTGGTTTAATTCGGGCCATCTTTCCAATGACAGCCACTATTTCTCCATACCCCAACCAGCCCGCCTTGACGCTCGAAGCACGTGCATTGACGTGCATTCGTGGCGAGAGACTCCTATTTTCAAATCTTGACCTTTGCGTATCAGCTGGTCAATGCTTGCATGTACGTGGAGAAAACGGCGTCGGTAAAACCAGTCTATTGCGTTTATTAACGGGCCTATCAAAACCTGAGGCGGGTGAGATTTTCTTCTCTGGCAAGTCGATACATCGTGATGCTGAGACGTATCGGCGGAACTTATTATTTCTTGGGCATCGCGATGCGCTTAAAGAAGACCTCACCGCCCTAGAAAATGTGCAAATGTATGCGGCCTTAGATGATGTAAAGCTGTCTGCGGAGAAGGCGCTTGCGACATTGTGGCGTTTTGGGTTAAAAGGTAGAGAAGACTTACCTGTGAATTGTTTATCTGCAGGACAAAAGAAACGGGTCCTCATGGCTCGAATGGTGACCAGGCAGGCAAAAGTTTGGATTTTGGATGAGCCTTTTAATGCCTTAGATATCAGCGCTATTCAGGTCTTGCAAGACCTGATTGTTGAGCAACTGGGTAATGGTGGACTAGTCATTCTGACTAGCCATCAAACTGTGTGCATTCCCAATCTTCTGGTGTTGGACTTATGAGCGCCTTACTCACCATTATTCGACGTGACTTATTGCTTGTCATGCGTCGCAAGAGTGAGGTCTTAACAGCCCTATTTTTCTTTGTCATTGTCACCAGTTTATTTCCTTTAGGAATTGGTGCTGATAGCGCCTTATTGCGCAAGATTGCCCCAGGAGTCCTTTGGGTAGCTGCATTGCTGTCTACTTTATTAGGACTGCAGCGGATGTTTGCTGCTGACTATATTGATGGCACCTTAGAGCAGCTGGCCTTATCACCCAAGCCTTTGGTATTGCTAGTAATAGGTAAGATCATTGCGCATTGGTTAGTTTGTGGGCTGCCTTTAGTGATTCTGGCGCCAGTAATTGGCTTGCAATTTGATTTGGACATAAGCTCCTTGAAAGTCTTGATGTTGGCACTTTTATTAGGAACGCCGATCTTATCTTTGCTAGGCTCCATTGGCGCTGCCCTGACTTTGGGGGTCCGCGGCGGCAGTGTTCTGATGAGTTTGTTGATCCTCCCCCTGTATATTCCAGTGCTGATATTTGGGGCGGGTGCCGTTTATGCCAATAGCGTGGGACTGGATGTGACAGGACACTTTTCATTATTGGGCGCCTTATTCATTTTGGCTTTAGCATTTGTACCTTGGGTTAGCACTGCTGCCGTAAAGATTGCGATTGAATGAATCATTTAAATACTTTATCTACTAACCGTGCACTGAACTGGTTTCGATTTTCCAGCCCCAGTACTTTTTATCCTGTGGCAGGAAAAATGATTCCTTGGTTTTGGGCGCTCTCGATTATTTTCGGAGTGGCGGGACTCTGGGTGAGTTTTTTTGTGGCACCTGTAGACGCAGTTCAGGGACAGGGCTACCGGATTATTTTTATCCATGTACCTACATCTTGGATGTCGATGTTTATATATCTCGTTATGGCTGCATGGGCTGGATTAGGTCTCATCTTCAATACCAGACTCTCTGCAATGATGGCGCAAGCACTTGCCCCCATTGGAGCATGGATGGCATTTTTATCTTTGTGGACTGGTGCATTTTGGGGCAAGCCCATGTGGGGTGCTTGGTGGGTATGGGATGCACGCCTCACCTCTGAGCTCATACTGCTGTTCTTATATTTAGGATTCATAGCCCTTCAGGCGTCCATTGATAACGCGCGTCGTGCGGATAAGGCTGGTGCAATCTTGGCATTGGTGGGTGTAGTCAATGTGCCTATTATTTATTTTTCAGTGAAATGGTGGAATACCTTGCATCAAGGGGCATCCGTGTCACTTACTAAAGCTCCTGCCATGGCTCAAACGATGCTATGGGGAATGCTTTTGATGGCTCTCTGTTTGTGGATGTACTCAATTGCAGTAGGGTTAATGCGTGTCCGTGCCATCATTTTGGAGCGCGAGGCCCATACTGATTGGGTGAGACAATTAAACGAGGTAAAGAATTAATGTGGAATAGCCCTGCTGAATTTTTTGCGATGGGTGGTTATGCTCTGTATGTTTGGAGTAGCTTTGGTGTTTGTGTATTAGTGCTTGTACTCGAGCCTTTGGCTGTGCGTGCTCGATTTAAAGCGATTGTGCGTAGACTCAAGCGAGAAGTATTAGCGGAACATTTTGATAATGAGGGTAGTAAGTGAAGCCTAGACATAAACGCGCAATGATTATTGTTGGCGCACTGATCGCTATTGGCGTTGCAGCACTCCTTATTTTGAATGCGCTAAATAGCAATATCGCTCTTTATGTCACGCCTAGTGAAGTGGCTGCCGGAAAAGCTCCGCAGGGGCAAGTCTTTCGTATTGGAGGAATGGTTAAAGAGGGTTCAGTCAAGCGTGATGGAATTACAGTCAACTTTGTGATTACGGATTTGGTTAAAGATATTCCCGTGTCCTACACAGGCATTCTTCCGGATTTATTTAAAGAGGGAAAGGGCGCCGTGATTCAAGGACGTCTTAATAGCAGTGGTCAGTTTATTGCGAGTGAAGTTCTCGCAAAGCATGATGAAAACTACATGCCTCCCGAAGCAAAGCATGCATTGGAGCAAGCTCAAAAAAATGGAAGTAAATAATGATTCCTGAGTTTGGGCACTATGCATTAGTTTTGGCTTTATGTATCGCCATGATTCAAGGAGTGCTACCTTTAATAGGTGCACATCAGGGCCGTCGCGAATGGCTGATGTTGGCTAGGCCGGCCGCCCAAACGGTATTTTTATTGCTCGCGATTGCTTTTGCGACCTTGGCATGGAGTTTTTACATTAACGACTTCTCTGTTTTGTATGTGGCAGAGCATTCCAATTCTCAACTTCCGGTTGTTTATCGTTTTGGCGCTGTTTGGGGTGGTCATGAGGGCTCCTTGCTTTTGTGGGTTCTCTTGTTATCTACTTGGACTTTTTTGGTAGCCCAGCTTTCAAAATCCTTAGACGAATTTATGGTGGCACGAGTCATTGGGGTATTAGGTTTAGTGATCACTGGATTACTCTTATTTGTACTCACTACTTCCAATCCATTCGAGCGATTATTCCCAGCAGCACAAGATGGGCGTTCATTAAATCCCCTATTACAAGATCCAGGCTTAGTCTTTCATCCGCCGATGCTTTACATGGGTTATGTAGGCTTTTCAGTGGCTTTTGCTTTTGCTATTGCATCTCTGTTATCCGGCAGGTTAGATGCTGCTTGGGCGCGCTGGTCGCGTCCATGGACTACGGCTGCATGGGTATTCCTCACGCTGGGAATTGCCCTAGGTTCTTGGTGGGCTTATTACGAATTGGGTTGGGGCGGTTGGTGGTTTTGGGATCCAGTTGAGAACGCCTCTTTCATTCCGTGGTTAGTTGGAACAGCTTTATTACATTCTTTGGCAGTGACAGAAAAGCGCGGCGGATTTAAGAGTTGGACTGTCCTGTTGGCGATTACTGCTTTTTCACTCTCATTGCTAGGAACCTTCCTGGTGCGCTCTGGAGTGCTTACTTCAGTACATGCCTTCGCAACCGATCCTAAGCGCGGTATTTTTATTCTCATCTTCCTTTCGCTAGTGGTCGGTTCCTCTCTAGTGCTATACGCTTGGCGTGCTCCAAAAAGTTCCTTGGGCGGTAAATTTAGTTTGAGCTCACGTGAGACCTTAATTCTTTTGGGGAATGTCTTCTTGGTGGTTTCGGCAGCTTCCGTATTGCTTGGAACGCTGTATCCCTTATTAATTGATGCCTTGCACCTGGGTAAGATTTCGGTTGGCCCGCCTTACTTTAATAGTGTATTTGTGCCGATCATGATTCCTTTGCTGGTATTAATGGGAATTGGGCCTTGGGCTAATTGGAAAAATACCAATTTAATTGCGGTGATCAAGCGCCTATGGATTGCGGGTGTAGCAGCGGTGTGCGCTGCAATCCTCATTCCGATATCGATGGGCAGCTTTACTTGGTTAAGTAGCATAGGATTTTTATTGGCTTTCTGGGTCATTGCTTCGGGTTGCATGCAAATCATTCGACAGGCAAAAGTCGGTAAACCTACGCGCTCATTTATTGGGATGCAATTAGCCCACTTAGGGATTGCTATCTTTGTGATTGGTGTCACGATGGTCGGCGGCTACCAAGAAGAGAAGGATGTGCGCATGCTTGCTGGTGAAAGTGTGACAGTGGGTGGATACCAGATCCAGTTACAGGGCGTCAGTGAGGTGCCGGGCCCTAATTACAAAGCCATGCGCGGCACTTTCTTGTTAATGCGAAACGGCCAGACGGAAGCGATGATGTATCCAGAAAAGCGGAGTTACTTCTCTTCTACGATGCCAATGACTGAAGCCGCCATTGATGTTGGGCTTACACGAGATATCTATGTTTCTTTGGGTGAGGAATTAGAGGATAAAGCTTGGGCAGTACGCGTCTATTACAAACCCTTTGTGGATTGGATTTGGGGTGGTTGTCTTTTGATGGCCTTAGGCGGTATCTTGGCGATTTCGGATAAGCGCTATCGTATCAAGCTGAGAAAATCTGCCGCATGAAAGCAAAATTCTTAATTCCACTCGCCTTGTTTGTGGTGCTCATTGGGTTTTTAGCTGTTGGCTTAAATCGTGATCCTCACGAAGTGCCATCTCCTTTGATTAATAAGCCAGCACCTGCTTTTGAATTAGTTCAACTATCCGATCCTCAAAAAACGTTTTCTCCGGAAAGTATGAGGGGACAAGTTTGGGTTTTAAATGTCTGGGCATCTTGGTGTGTTGCGTGCCGTGAAGAGCATCCGGTCTTAGTTGAAATGGGCAAGCTTCAGATGGCGCCCATTATCGGTTTAGATTACAAAGACAAGCGGGATGATGCTATGGCAATGTTATCTCGCCAGGGCAATCCCTATCTCTTATCTGCCTTTGATGCTGATGGGCGTGTTGGGATTAACTATGGTGTGTATGGCGTACCAGAGACGTATGTGATTGACAAAGAAGGCATCATTCGCTTTAAACATATCGGCCCCATCACCATGGATTTATTGAATCGCAAGATTTTTCCCTTATTAAGCGAGCTCAAAAAATCGTGAAACATTTTTTACTTATCCTTAGTGCGCTCGCCATTATTGCTGCGGGCTTAGGCACGACTCGTGCTAAGGATGCTGCACCATTATCTGATGATCCCATAACAGAACAGCGTCTGATAGTGATCTCTGAAGAAATGCGCTGCTTGGTTTGCCAAAATGAATCCTTATCAGGTTCACGTTCTGATTTAGCAAATGACTTGCGACGAGAAATTCGCACCCTGATCAAAGAGGGTAAGAGTGATGATCAAATTCGTAGCTTCATGGTTGAGCGCTATGGTGATTTTGTTTTATATCGTCCACCCGTCAAGCCAATTACCTGGCTCTTGTGGCTAGGTCCCTTTGTGATTCTGTTGGTGGGCATCACTGGTTTGATGATCTATTTAAAACGCAGAAACTATGCTGTCTCCACTGCAGCACTTTCTGATGATGAGAATCGCCGTATCGATGCGCTCTTAAAAGAAAGTACGCATGACTAGTTTTTTAATCTCTGCTCTTTTACTGTTAATTTTGGTTTTGGTTTTATTGCTGCGACCATTATTTTTCCCTGCTCAAGCTGCGGCGACATCTCGTCGTCAAATGAATGCAGCAATTTATCGTGAAGAGTTGGATAAGTTAGAGGGTGATCATCAATCAGGCTTAGTAGATGCTGAGGCATATGAGCTAGCTCATGCTGAAATGCGGCAACGCCTGTTTCAGGATACGAATGAAGAGGATGACCGATCTGTTTTGGGTTCTCCCAAAAAAACCATCATAGGCCTTTGTATTTTTGTTGTGATTCTTTCTTCAGGCTTTTACTTTGTTCTAGGTGATGCGACGCGGGTTGCGCAACAGAAGTCAGATCAGCCCATGACACAAGAGTCTGTTGAGAAAATGGTTTCTGAATTTGCTGCCAAGATGGAAAAAGAGCCAGACAATCTAAAAGGGTGGGCGATGTTAGCGCGCTCATATCAAATTTTAGGGCGCAATGCAGAAGCAGCAAAAGCATTTGAACGTGCCGGTTCATTTGTAGACTCTGACCCTCAGTTAATGGCAGA
>CAIKGX010000021.1 GCA_903827075.1 uncultured beta proteobacterium
GCCTTCGTAAATTTCCTTACCATCAGCAGTAATAATTGCAGGGTTAGTCATTAAATGGCCTACATTACGCAGGAACAAAAGTGAACGGCCATGCAAAGTCACCACACCATCTTTAGCATCTACTGCGCCAATGCCGGCTGTGTATACGCGATCAGGATTAAGCGTACGGGTGAATGTCTTTCCGCCCTTTTGAACCTCTTCTACTAATGTGCCCTTCAAAATGCCTAACCAGTTTTCATAAGCTAGTACTTTGTCATCAGCATCAACTGCGGCAACCGAATCTTCCAAATCCAAAATGGTAGAAAGTGCTGCTTCGAGCACGACATCATTCACACCGGCTGGGTCACCAGAGCCAATAGTTTTACTCTTATCAATTTCAATATCGATATGAATACCGTTATTACGGAGCAATATGGATTTAGGAGCAGACGCATCGCCTTGATAGCCCACAAATTGCTTAGCATCAGCCAAGCCAGTAGTGCTACCGTCTTTTAACTGCACCGCTAACTGCTTGCCATCAACGGTGTAGGCTACTGAATCACGATGCGAGCCTTTAGCCAATGGCGCTGATTGATCTAAAAAGTTGCGTGCGAAAGCAACTACCTTAGCGCCGCGGATCGGGTTATACGCACCCGCTTTGGTAGCGCCATCTTCTTCAGATAGAACGTCCGTTCCGTACAGCGCATCGTATAAAGACCCCCAGCGTGCATTAGCTGCATTCAATGCATATCGGGCATTTAATACTGGAACAACTAACTGTGGGCCAGCCTGAACTGCCAACTCATCATCCACATTATTGGTAGTACCCAGCACTTTACCGGGGACTTCGTCTAAGTAACCAATCTCTTTGAGGTGCTTGCGATAGGCAGGCATATCTTTTACTGGGCCAGGATGAGCCTGATGCCATTGATCTAAATCTGCCTGAAGGCGGTCACGCTTAGCAAGCAAGGCTTCATTTTTTGGACTTAAGTCTTTAACAATTTGATCAAAACCCTTCCAGAAATCCGCACTTTGAATACCCGTTCCAGGCAAAACTTTGTCTTCAATAAAACGGTAAAGAGGGGTAGCTACTTGAAGGCCATTACAGGTAGTGCGTGCAGTCATGATCTAAACCTTTGTTACGTAAAATAAGTGGATTAATTAAAGCGTTATTTTCTATCAAGCCTCAAAAGGATGCTGGAGGAGAATAGTTTCATCGCGCTCTGGTCCGGTCGAGACCATGGCAATCGGTTTACCAGCAACTTCTTCAATGCGACGCAAGAATGTTTGAGCTTCCACTGGAAGCTTGTCCCACTCGCGAATGCCAAAGGTAGTGCCTTGCCAGCCCGGAAAATCCTCATAAATTGGCTCGCAACGGGCAACTGCTTCAGCGCCACGAGGCAAAACATCTAACTGCTGACCATCTAAGTGATAACCAACGCATAGGCGAATTGTTTCAAATCCATCCAGTACATCTAACTTGGTAATACAAAGGCCAGATAGTCCGTTAATCTGAATCGAGCGCTTCAGAGCAGCCGCATCTAACCAGCCTGTGCGGCGTGGACGCCCAGTAACAGAGCCAAATTCTTTACCCACCTCAGCCAAGCGAATGCCAATCGGATCCTGTTTAGCAGGGTTATCAAAGTCATAGAGCTCACTAGGAAATGGTCCAGCACCAACGCGGGTGCAATACGCTTTAGTGATACCTAAGATATATTGCAATGAGTCTGGTCCAACACCTGAACCTGCAGCCGCATTACCCGCTACACAGTTGCTTGATGTCACATAAGGATAAGTGCCGTGGTCAATATCGAGCAAGGTTCCTTGTGCACCTTCAAACAATAAATTCTGACCGGCCTGCTCTGCTGCGTATAAAGCACTAGAGACATCCACCACCATTGGCTTAATGCGCTCTGCATAAGACATTGCTTCGTCTAAAGTCTTTTGATAATCCACTGGCTCTGCGCCGTAGTAATTGGTGAGCATGAAATTGTGATATTCCAAGTTCTCTCGCAATTGCTCAGCAAACTTTTCTGGATAGAATAAATCTTGCACACGTAAGGCACGGCGCGCTACTTTATCTTCATAGGCTGGACCAATGCCACGACCAGTTGTCCCAATCTTGGCCTCGCCACGCTTTTTCTCACGCGCATGATCAATCGCCACGTGATATGGCAGAATCAAAGTGGTTGCTTCAGAAATCTTCAAACGGGATTGCACATTTAAGCCGGCCGCTTCTAATTCCCCAATCTCTTTAAAGAGTGCTTCTGGCGAAAGTACGACACCGTTACCGATGTAGCAAATGACTTCTTTATGCATGATGCCCGAAGGGATCAAGCGC
>CAIKGX010000022.1 GCA_903827075.1 uncultured beta proteobacterium
CCTGGGGGACCTCCTGCAATTCTTCAACAAATACTGCACCCTTTTCACGCAACTCATTCACCACGTATGCGTTATGCACAATTTCATGTCGCACATATATAGGAGCGCCAAAACGAATCAAGGCTTCATTCACAATATTGATCGCACGATCGACCCCAGCACAAAAGCCTCGCGGCTGGGCCATCAGAATTTCCGCAGTCTCTTGATTACTCATGACTTACAGAATCGCCACAATCTCGGCTTCAAAAGTAACGGGCCTACCAGCCAAGGGGTGGTTGAAATCAAACCAGGCGCCCTCTTCATTGATCGACTGCAATACACCCGCATATTGAGCCCCACCAGGCGCGTTGAACTCAATAACATCACCCGGATTAAATTGTGCATCATCATCACGCCCTTCCTTGAGCGCATTCAAAGAAACCCATTGCACTAATTCCTCTTTTCGCTCGCCAAAACTGTCTTCTGGTGGAAGTAGTGCACTTTTTTTCTCACCAATACCCAAGCCGATCAACACTTTTTCAAAGCAAGGAGCAAATTGTCCAGACCCCATCATGATCGTCGCAGGACGATCAATAAAAGTATTGATGTAATCCTCCCCGCTGGGCAAAGTCAGTCGGTAATTGAGGGTCAAGAAGGAGTTAGGGAGAACCGTAAGCTTAGTCATAAGGTCATTGTATCTAGGCCAGACACTAGTGTGCACTCCCCTATTTCAGCCTGGCCAAAAATGGAGCAACCTAGAGAAAAACTTCGCGCTCTTGGAGCCGCAGCCCTGACTGATGCTGAGTTACTGGCTATCTTCCTACGCGTGGGGGTAAAAGGCAAAACCGCTGTAGCACTAGCAAAAGACCTACTTCATCAATTTGGCAGCCTGCCTCGCCTATTGAGCTGCACCCCAGAGGAGCTCACGCAAATTCATGGGATGGGCCTATCTAAATGGTCTCAAATCCAGGCTGCATACGAATTAGTGAAACGCAGCTTAGAGGATAGTCTTGCCCATGATTCGATTTTCTCCTCCCCAACCCATGTCAGGGAGTACTTACAAGCCAAAATTGGCCGCCTCCCTCATGAGGTCTTCCTCTGCCTATACTTGGATTCCCGATTCCGCCTGATTGAGTGCCAGGAGCTGTTTAGGGGGTCCATTACCCATACCGCTGTTTACCCTCGGGAAATCCTCAAAGAAGCCCTTTTTAGAAATGCGAGTGCACTCATCGTGGCTCATAATCATCCTAGCGGCAACCCACTTCCCAGTAATGCCGACCAAGAATTAACCAAAACCCTCATTTCCGCGCTTCATTTAGTCGATATTCCGCTTTTAGATCACTGCATCGTTAGCGGCAGTGGTTTTTTCTCTTTTCTAGATGCTGGTCTTATAAAATAAGCTTGTAAATATAAGTGCTTACTAACTTAATTAGATTTTTTGACGCCCTGCAAGGCAACATCAACGAAATCCCCTGAACTAAAGCGAATTAGGGGTAGATCAAAGTAGGCTACGCCTGATACAATCTTCTTTTTTCGCAATTAATGGAGTTATGTCATGGCAAAAGTTTGCCAAGTCACTGGGAAGAAGCCGATGGTTGGCAACAATGTATCCCAAGCAAACAATAAAACGAAGCGTCGCTTTTTGCCTAATCTGCAAAATCGTCGTTTCTGGGTTGAATCTGAAAACCGTTGGATTAGCTTGCGCTTAACCAATGCTGGTTTGCGCGTTATCGACAAGAA
>CAIKGX010000023.1 GCA_903827075.1 uncultured beta proteobacterium
CCACGACGCAAACCATCGCTTGCACCCATGGCAATTGCGCGAACTACGCCATCACCGATTTGTTGCTGAACCTCAAAGGTCAAACCTTTTTCAGCAAATGATTTTTCACCGCTATCAACTAATGTCAGCGCATCGTAGATGCTTGGCATTTTGTCGCGTGGGAACTGAATGTCCACCACTGGACCGATACATTGCACGATATTTCCGTTACTCATCGCATTTCTCCGCTTTTAATTCCTGAATTCTTTCGTATTCCTAAACGCTGACTGCTTAAACCGCAGCCGCTCCGCCAACAATTTCTGACAACTCTTTAGTAATAGCAGCCTGTCGTGTTTTGTTGTATTCCAATTGCAATTCGCCAATCACATTCTTCGCATTATCTGAAGCGGCCTTCATTGAGACCATGCGTGCAGATTGCTCGGAAGCCATATTTTCAGCAACCGCCTGATAAATCATTGCCTCTACATAACGCTTTAGCAGGCCATTCAAAATTGACTCTGCATCTGGTTCGTAGAGGTAATCCCAAGAAGTTCCAGACTTCTCTTCTGGAGTTAAGGCTGCTGGCTCTAAAGGCAAGAGCTTTTCTAAAATAGCTTCTTGTTTCATTGCATTGACAAAGCGGTTATAGGCCAAATACACAGCATCAATTTCACCGCGCTCAAATGCCTCTAACTGGGCGGTAATCGCGCCAATCAATACATCCATATGTGGCGTATCGCCAATATGGGTAGTTTGAGACATTAATTTTGCTTTTGAGCGATTTAAAAACTGAAGGCCTTTTGAGCCGATGGCGGTGTACTCAATACCAACTTGAGTAGCCTCCAAATCACGCACTTGATTGGTAACCAGACGTAAGACGTTGGTGTTTAAACCCCCGCACAAGCCCTTGTCTGTGGTAACCAAGATGGTGCCAATTTTCTTAACTTCGCGTGTCGCCATATAAGCAGGGCGAAACTCTGGGTTAGCTTTTGAAAGATTGGCAACAATTTCACGAATTTTTTCAGAATAGGGGCGCGCATTGCGCATGCGCTCCTGGGCACGACGCATCTTGGATGCGGCGACCATTTCCATTGCCTTCGTGATCTTGCGCGTGTTTTGCACGCTCTTGATCTTTGATCGAATCTCTTTTGTGCTTGCCATGATTTATGCGAGCCCCCCTTAGAAGGAGGCTGAACGCTTGTAGTCCTCAATCGCAGCACGCAAAGCGGCTTCATCGTCTTTGCTCAAATCTTTGGTCTCTTCAATACGAGCAACTAAGTCGGCGTACTTGGACTTCAAATGATCTTGCAAGCCTTTTTCAAATGCTAAAACGTTCTTCACCTCAAGATCGTCAAAGAATCCATTGTTCACTGCGTAGAGTGAAGCGGCCATTTCCCAAACTTGCAAAGGCTTGTATTGCGCTTGCTTGCACAATTCAGTAACACGGCGACCGCGCTCGAGCTGTTTACGGGTTGCATCGTCAAGATCGGAAGCAAACTGAGCAAACGCTGCCAATTCACGATATTGCGCCAAGTCAGTACGAATACCGCCTGACAATTTCTTAATCACTTTAGTTTGTGCTGCACCACCTACGCGAGAAACAGAAATACCGGCGTTAATCGCAGGACGTACGCCAGCGTTAAACAAGTCAGTCTCCAAGAAGATCTGGCCATCTGTAATCGAAATCACGTTAGTCGGAACAAACGCAGAAACGTCGCCAGCTTGAGTTTCAATAATTGGCAGCGCAGTCAAAGAACCTGTTTTGCCTTTTACTGAACCATTGGTAAATTTCTCAACATACTCAGCATTTACACGAGCAGCGCGCTCAAGCAAACGTGAATGGAGGTAGAACACGTCGCCAGGGTAAGCTTCGCGGCCTGGTGGGCGACGCAAGAGCAAAGAAATTTGACGGTATGCAACTGCTTGTTTTGTTAAATCATCGTAAACGATCAAAGCATCTTCACCGCGATCGCGGAAATATTCGCCCATTGTGCAACCTGCATATGCAGAAAGGTACTGCATCGCTGCAGAATCAGAGGCACTCGCTGCAACAACAACGGTGTACTCCATCGCACCCAATTCGGTAAGTTTGCGAACAACGTTAGCAATCGTGGATGCCTTTTGACCAATCGCAACATAGACGCAATAAACGCCTTTGCCTTTTTGGTTAATGATCGCATCAATCGCAACAGCTGTTTTACCGGTTTGACGGTCGCCAATGATCAACTCGCGCTGACCGCGGCCAATTGGAACCATTGCATCAATCGCCTTCAGACCAGTTTGAACTGGCTGGCTAACGGATTGACGTGCAATCACGCCTGGAGCCACTTTTTCAATAAAGTCAGTTAACTTTGCATTGACTGGGCCTTTGCCGTCAATTGGCTGGCCAAGTGCGTCAACTACGCGACCAAGTAATTCTGGGCCGACGGGGACCTCTAAAATACGACCCGTACATCTCACTGGGTCACCTTCTTTAATGTGGGTATATTCACCCAACACCACAGCACCAACAGAATCACGCTCAAGGTTCAACGCGAGGCCAATGGTGTTGTTAGGAAACTCCAACATTTCGCCCTGCATCACACCAGATAAGCCATGAACACGGCAAATACCGTCGGTCACTGAGATTACAGTGCCTTCGTTACGAGACTGGGTGTCAACACCCATTTCGCTAATTCGGCTTTTGATCAGCTCGCTGATCTCGGAAGGGTTGAGTTGCATTACTTACTCCTGGGTCTTATTTCGTATGTTCTTAATAGGGATAACTTATGCGCCAAGACTGGTTTGCATTTGAGCTAACTGGGCCTTAACAGAACTATCCATCACTTCATCCCCAACCTGAATGCGAACTCCGCCAATCAATGCTGGATCAACTTGAATAGTTGGGCGCAATTCTTTACCCCCAAAGCGCTTCTTCAAACTTGACAATAAATCTTTTAACGCAGAACCCTCTAATGGGAACGCGCTAGTAATCATTACTTCTGCTGCACCTTCGCTCTTATCTTTCATTGCCTCAAATTGACTTGCAATTTCAGGAATGGCTGATAAGCGGTGGTTTTGATTCACAAGACTTAAAAAGCTTGAAAGCTTGCCGTCCAGCTTTGTCTTCACCATGCCGGAAAGCAATTTGCTTAGATCTTCTGACGACACTTTAGGGTTGTTTGACAAAGCAGCCACTTCTGGCAAGACAGCAAGCTGAGCCAGTTCATTTAACTGTTCTAAACATCCAGCAAGCTCGGCTGGCTTGGCGCTTTGAAAAAGCGCTTCCGCATAAGGGCGTGCAATCGTGGCTAATTCAGCCATATCAAAGTTCTGCCTTTAGTTGATCAAGCAATGCGCCATGCGTTTTTGCATCAACTTCACGACGCAAAATTTGCTCAGCACCCTTTACAGCCAAAACAGCCACTTCTGCGCGTAACACTTCGCGTGCTCGAGTAACTTGTTGATCTGCATCTTGCTTAGCTTGCGAAATAATGCGCGCTGCCTCAGCTTGTGCATTAGTACGAATTTCCTCGGCCGACATTTGTGCACGTTTTTCAGCTTCAGCCACTCGCTGAACACCTTCTTGACGAGCTCTAGACAGCTCTAGCTCTACCTCATTATTTGCAAGGGCTAATTCTTCTTTTCCGCGCTGGGCCGCAGCCAAGCCATCAGCAATTTTAGCTGATCGTTCATCTAGTGCCTTAACCAGTGGTGGCCACACAAAACGTGCGACAACCCACCATAAGACAAAGAAAACGATCATTTGCGCGAATAGGGTCGCGTTCAGATTCACGATATTCCTTTCAGTATTGTTGAGAACGGTTGGATGACTCGATAGTCATCCACGCCAAAACAATTACTTAATAACTGCGAGCAGTGGGTTTGCAAAAGCAAACAGCATTGCAACACCAACACCGATCAAGAACGCAGCGTCAATCAAGCCTGCCAACAGGAACATTTTGGTTTGCAATTCATTAATCAATTCTGGTTGACGGGCAGCGCCCTCAATGAATTTTCCGCCCATTAGGCCAATGCCCAAACAGGCTCCTAAAGCGCCGAGGCCGATGATAAGGCCGATACCAATAGCGGTTAGTCCTTGAATGTTAGCTAAAAATGCTTGCATGTTTACTCCTAAGTATTAAAAAGGTGAGGTTAAAAATAAAAAATTAATGGTGGCTATGGGCTTGCCCAATGTAAACCAAAGTCAACATCATAAAAATAAAAGCTTGCAACAAAATAACCAAGATGTGGAAGATCGCCCAAGCAGAACCAGCAATCACATTGCCAACAAAACCAAGCATGTACAAGTCCAAATTAAAGGTCCACATACTTCCCAGTAGGGCGATGAGCAAAAAGATTAATTCGCCAGCATACATATTTCCAAAAAGTCGCATTCCCAAGGAAACACCTTTAGCGACATATTCAATAATGTTCAAAATGAGGTTGAATGGCGCCAAGTACCACTTCGCTCCAAATGGGGCAGAAATCAACTCATGCATAAAGCCTCCAACACCCTTCACTTTGAAGCTGTAGAAGAAGACTAAAAGAAGGACTGAGAATGACAGACCGAGAGTAGCGTTCAAATCAGTAGTGGGCACCATCTTGTGATGAGGTACATGAACACCAAAACTACCGATGAATTGATTGACGCCGAAAATCCAATCTACCGGCACCAAATCCAAAGTATTTAAGAGAATGATCCAGCAAAAAACAAACAGGGCTAAAGGCGCAATGAAAGTGCGGTCGCCATGAACAATTCCCTTGGATTGGTTTTCACACATTTCGACTAGCATCTCAACTAAACATTGAAAACGTCCGGGAACGCCAGGAGATGCTTTACGAGCAGCAAGAACCAAAAGAAAAACTGTAAGCAACCCCATCAAAGAGGTCCAAAAGACGGTGTCTAAATTGATAACGCTGAAATCAATGATTGAGGTTTGCGCCCCGCCAATGTTATTGAGGTTTTGCAAGTGCTCAGCAATATAAGCCGTGGGTGTAAGCGGTTCACTAACCACATGATGGGCTAGATCTTTAGCTGCGTTGACTTCGCTAGACATCTATTAACTAGTCCTTATTTAATTAACTGCCCGTCACTTCCAAAACCACGCTAGTAGATAACATTTCAGCGTAGCTAAATAGGTAACAAGCAAAAGTATCCATTTCAAATCAGGCTGCTTTAGTGCAAAGCCAATAAACAGTAGGACGGTTGCTAGAATTTTTAAAAACTCTCCAGAAACCACAGCTGTCAAATAGCCGCCAGGACTTGATTGTGCACTCCTTTTTGCCACCTCTAATCGCATTAAAAATAATGCTGAAGGCAAAACACCAATCAAGCCACCAACTAAAGCCGAATAAGTATAAACGATTCTATTGCCTGGCCCGCTGAAAATATAACAACATCCAGCAATTATCAGGGTAATTACCATCTGGGCTAGAACAATATACCAACCATTAATCGATGCAAATTGCCTTGGGTTTGCCCTCCGCAAATCATCCATTTCAGCTTTGCTATAGATGCGATAGGTGTCCTCAGAAGGCTCATCCCAAGCGTCTGTCTTGGGGAATGGGTTTTGATTTAGTTTCAATTTTTAAACTTTGGCATTGGTGACATAAATATCAAGAATCAGCCACAACACCCAGCTTTTTCAACAAAGAATCAAGCTCATCGAACTGACTGAAGCGAATTATGAGCTCTCCGCCCTTACCTTTGAACTTAAATTCCGCGCTTAAGCCAATTAAATCAGCAATTTCTTGAGTCAAGCGCCGCATGTCTGGGTCACGGCCTGGGGATCCTTCGGCAACTTTAGTTTTGGATTTTTTATCCCCAATTTGACCCCCAGCCAAAGCCAGTGCAGCGGCCATTCTTTCGGCCTCTCGAACAGATAGGCCCTGAGCTGCGATTCTTTGGGCCAATGCCACCTGACTTGCGCCGGGTAAGGGGATGAGGGCCCGCGCATGCCCCATGTCAATATCGCCCGCCAACAGCATGGCCTGTACCGTCTTTGCCAGCTGACCGAGGCGCAGTAAATTTGTGATCGCACTACGTGACTTCCCAACTGCTTTTGCAGCCTGCTCATGGGTAAAACCAAACTCTTCAATAAGTCTTGCTAGGCCCTGCGACTCCTCCAGCGGATTTAAATCCTCACGCTGCATATTTTCTATGAGAGCCATTGCTGCTGCTGCCTGATCATCGGCCTCAGAAACTAAAACGGGAACCTCACTTAAACCTGCCAATGTTGCTGCGCGAAAGCGCCGCTCGCCTGCAATAATTTCATATTTACCTGGGGCAATCAACCGCACCAACAAAGGCTGCATTACCCCCTGCTCACGAATGCTTTCTGCTAACTCTTGCAGGGCACCAGCTTCCATTTTTTGCCGCGGTTGATATTTGCCAGCCTGCAATGCAGTTAAAGGCAAACGATTCACCTCAGTTGAAGTTTCTTGCTGAGCTTTATCGCCAAGCAATGCCTCCAGCCCTCGACCCAAACCTTTTTTCTTAATTGCAACCATGATTTTTTATCGTCTTCCCAGAAATTACATGTGCTTAATACGTTCAATCATTTCGGCACCAAATTCAAGATACGCCTTCGCACCCCGCGATGTCTTATCAAAAGCTACCCCTGGAAGCCCGTAGGACGGGGCCTCGGCAAGGCGTACATTACGAGGCACAATTGTCTTAAATACCTTGTCGCCAAAATGCTCTAGCAATTGATCAGAAACTTGTTGCTGCAATGTCATGCGTGCATCAAACATCACGCGCAACAATCCAATAATCACTAGGTCTGGATTTAAATTGGCGTGAACTTGCTTGATGGTGTTTACCAAATCCGATAAACCCTCAAGCGCAAAATATTCACATTGCATTGGCACGATCACACCATTGGCTGCACACAAGCCATTGAGCGTTAATAAGGACAGTGCAGGGGGGCAATCAATCAAAATAAAGTCATAGTCATTAGCCACCGTAGCGAGAGCATCTTTCAGCCGTTGCTCACGTGAATCTAAATCCACTAATTCAATTTCTGCTCCTGCTAAATCGCGATTGGCTGGCAATACATCGTAGCCCGAGCTTTCACATCGCTGTGCGCAATCCTTTACCGTGGCAAGTCCAATAAGCACCTGATAAACACTATTTTTTAAGCCCGATTTTTCTATGCCGGAGCCCATCGTTGCATTGCCCTGTGGATCTAAATCAACCAATAAAACGCGTTGATGATGGCCCGCCAATCCAGCGGCCAAATTGACTGCGGTAGTAGTTTTACCCACCCCACCTTTTTGATTTGCAATACAGAATATTTTTGCCATGGCCGCTTTTAATGGTCCCGCTTTAAAGGGGGTGATTTTCTCACGGGAGATAGGACTAAAAGGCGTCTTTCTACTGTGAGATTTGGAATGTGGAGTGGTTCATCGGCAATTAAACGCCAATCATCCATACACACATCTTGCATTTCTTCATCTGCACGCTTGGACTTCATTGCAAAAACCAATCCATCGGACTTCAATAGCGGCAAGGAAAGGTCCAGAAATCGTGCAAGGTGGGTAAATGCTCTTGATATCACTGCGTCATACTGGGCCGGCCGCTGTATCGCCACAGCCTCTACGCGCTCACTCAGAACCTCAACATTCCTTAAACCTAGCTTGCCGCGAACGTGCTGCAAAAAAGCAGTCTTTTTTCGGACTGCCTCAATCAAGGTCAAATGCCATTCTGGCTGCAAAATCGCAATGGGAATGGCTGGCAAGCCACCACCCGAACCAAGGTCGGCAATCTGAGGATTTGGGGCTAACAGAAACTGCCTCATTATTGGTAAAACAGCAATAGAATCAATAAGATGCAGGTGTATTGATTCTTTCTCGCCCTCAATAGCAGTCAGATTGTGAACCCGATTCCAACGACCCATTTCCTGTAAAAAGAGCTCTAAATCAGCAATATTTTGATGGCTTAAATCCAAACCAAGCTCTTGAATTCTAAGGGGGGCCAATTCGTCGCTCACGCTAGCTCTTGAGATCTACCCAAGCCCTTTTTTAGGTGGACCAACAATAGAGATAAGGCAGCTGGCGTTACCCCTGAAATTCTACCTGCCTGACCCAAGGTACCAGGTTTGTGGAGATTTAACTTTTGCTGAACCTCTTTAGACAAACCTAAAACTTGGGTATAGTCCAAAGACTCAGACAGCGGAAAACCTTCGTTATGCTCTTGCCGTGCAATTTCTAAAGCCTGCCTATCGATATACCCTTGATATTTAATAGAAATTTCCACTTGATCGGCAATTTGTTGGGCCAAACCTAAATCGTCATCCAGGCTACCTGGGGACCACATACCATCTGCCAAGCCAGTAATCGCCCGATAAGAAACGCCTGGGCGTCGCAGAATATCAGCCAAACTACACTCATGAGATAGGTCTTGCCCTAGAAGCCCTGAAACCACTTTTGCGGATTCATGTTTTGGGCCAACCCAAATCTCTTGCAAGCGAGATGTTTCACGTGAAACAGCCTCTTGCTTTCTACAAAATACATTCCAGCGACGGTCATCGACCAAACCAAGCTCTCGCCCAATAGAAGTTAAGCGCATATCCGCATTGTCTTCCCGCAAACTCAGACGATATTCTGCACGACTTGTGAACATCCTATAGGGCTCTAAAACACCCAGAGTTATTAGATCATCAACCAATACGCCTATATAAGACTCACTACGTTTAGGCAACCAAGGCTCTTTGCCCTGAGAGGCTAAACCAGCATTAATTCCAGCCAGCATGCCTTGGGCAGCGGCCTCTTCATAGCCAGTTGTTCCGTTAATTTGACCGGCAAAGTACAAACCAGCAATAGCCTTGGTCTCAAGACTATGCCGCAGGTGACGAGGGTCAAAGAAATCGTATTCAATAGCATAGCCCGGACGAATAATGACGGCTGATTCAAGCCCGCGGATACTGCGCACCAAATCCCACTGCACATCAAAGGGCAGGCTGGTTGAAATTCCATTCGGGTAATACTCATTGGTTGTCAGCCCCTCGGGCTCTAAAAAGATCTGATGGCTATTTCTAGACGCAAAACGATGGATTTTGTCTTCAATGGAAGGGCAATAGCGAGGACCAACACCTTCAATAACACCGGTATACATCGGAGAACGGTCTAATCCACCCCGAATAATGTCGTGTGTCCGCTCATTTGTATGGGAAATCCAGCAGGGAACCTGTTTAGGGTGTTGTTCCGGGCGCCCCATATAAGAGAAAACGGGAACTGGGTCTAAATCACCGGGCTGCTCTAACATAACTGAGAAATCAATTGTTCGACCATCAATTCTGGGAGGGGTCCCCGTCTTCAGCCTGCCTTGGGGCAGTTTTAACTCTTTTAACCTAGCAGAAAGAGAGACGGCGGCTGGATCCCCCGCGCGCCCACCGGCATAATTATTTAAGCCAACATGAATTTTCCCATCTAAAAAGGTTCCGGCAGTGAGCACAACCTTTTTGGCCAAAAACTTTAGGCCCATTTGGGTAACCACGCCCTGCACCTCGTCACCACTTACCAATAAATCATCTACTGCGGCCTGAAAGAGGCTCAGATTTTCTTGGTTCTCTAAACGCCGACGAATGGCTGCCTTATATAAAACACGATCGCCCTGGGCGCGGGTAGCACGTACTGCTGGGCCCTTGCTAGAGTTCAGAATTCGAAATTGAATGCCCGCCTCGTCGGTGGCCGCGGCCATGGCACCACCCATGGCGTCAATCTCTTTTACCAAATGGCCTTTACCAATCCCCCCGATAGAGGGGTTGCAACTCATGGCACCTAGATTTTCAATGCTATGCGTAATCAGTAGGGTGTCACTGCCCATGCGGGCCGATGCCAATGCGGCCTCAGTCCCTGCGTGACCGCCGCCAACCACTATGACATCGAAGTTCTTTGAATAGCGCATGATTTGCCTCAGATAGGGCGATGATCATAGCATTTTGTAGGTTTCACGTGAAACAAATAGCAGTAGGGCACCATCAATGTGAGCCAATAGCTTTATAAGTCATTGTTTTAATTGGTTTTTAAAATAGTTACGGCGCCGAAGCGCCGCACTGTTCAATATGCATCTCTAGGTTTAGCCTAGCTCTTGGCCTTAAAGAGGGCGCTAATTTCACCAACTACACCGCGGCGGAAGGCCAAAACACAAATTACAAAAATGAATCCTGTCGCTATCGTGCTCCAAGATCCAATATTAGCCAGATAGTTTTGTAGGCCAACAACAATACCGGCGCCAACCACTGGGCCCAAAATCGTCCCCATACCGCCAAGCAAGGTCATTAAAACTACCTCGCCAGACATGTGCCAATGAACATCCGTCAATGTAGCCAACTGAAAAACCAAGGATTTCATTGAACCCGCAAGGCCAGCAAGGGCCGCTGACAAGACAAAAGACATTAATTTAAAGCGATCAACGTCATAACCCAATGAAATGGCTCGGGGTTCATTTTCACGAATGGCTTTAAGGACTTGGCCAAAGGGGGAATAGACCGTGCGCATTATGAGCGCAAAACCAAACATGAAGACCGCCAGAACAAAGTAATACATCGCAACATCATTACTTAGGTCGATAAAGCCGAATAAATTGCCGCGGGGCACACCCTGGATGCCATCTTCCCCACCTGTAAATGGGAGCTGAACGGCTAAGAAGTACACCATCTGAGATAAGGCGAGAGTCACCATTGCAAAATAAATACCCTGCCTACGAATAGCTAGTGAGCCAATTAAAAACCCAAGCGCCCCAGAGCCAACAACACCCAAAATAATCCCGAACTCTGTTGAAAAGCCCATCTCCTTACACAGGTAAGCAGTGATGTATGCAGAGGTGCCAAAGAATGCAGCATGTCCAAATGACAGCAATCCCGTAAAGCCAAGCAATAAATTAAAGGCGCAAGCAAAGAGTGCGAAGCAAAGCACCTTCATTGCAAATACAAGATAAATAAAATCTTGAAATGGCAACAGTAGGGCGATTAACACCAAAATTCCATAAAGCAATTTCGTTTTCGAGTTCATTTTATTTCTCCCGCCCAAAAAGACCAGCGGGGCGAATCAACAATACGATTGCCATGATCACAAAAATAACGACCCCAGACGCTTCCGGATAAAACACTTTTGTTAAACCCTCAACCAAACCCAAAGCAAGGCCCGTCAAAATGGCACCCATGATGGAGCCCATGCCGCCAATCACTACAACGGCAAAAACAACGATGATCAGATTTGACCCCATTAATGGGTTTACTTGAAAAATAGGTGCCGCAAGAACGCCAGCAAAACCAGCAAGGCCAACGCCATAAGCGTATGCCAAGGAAATCATTAGTGGAACATTTATTCCGAATGCTTGCAATAATTTGGGGTTTTCAGTTCCAGCGCGAAGATACGCCCCCAGCTTAGTTCTCTCGATAACATACCAAGTAGAGAAACAAACTGTTAAGGAAATAACCACAACCCATAAGCGATACTTCGGCAAAATGATGCCGATAGACTCAAGAGGGATTGCGCCTTGAAGTAGCTCAGGGGCTGGGTAACTCTCTCCAGAGATGCCGTACCAATGACGGAACATGCCCTCAATAATTAAAGCCAAACCAAAGGTCAACAGGAGGCCATACAAGTGGTCGAGGTGATACAGGCGCCGCAACATCGTGCGTTCAAGAATTAAACCAAACCCCGCCATCACCAGGGGCACAAGAATAAGTGCAAACCAATAGTTAATAGATAGTTCAGGAAAACCAATCCATTGGCCTAATTGAGTAAGGCCAATCCAAGCAACAAAGGCACCCATGGTGTATTGAGCACCATGCGAGAAATTAATAATGTTGAGAAGGCCAAAAATAATGGCCAAACCCAAACTCAAAATGGCATAAAAGGAGCCATTAATAAGCCCCACCAAGAGCTGAGCTACCAGTCCTTGGGGGGTAATTCCGAGAAGTTCAAACATGCTTAATTAGAAGTAACTTACTTATTGGTAACCAACTTGCATCGTGACAATGAAAGTGGTTGTGTTGCTTCGGCCGCAGGAATAACAGCGCGAACGTTGTAGTAGTCCCATGGGCTTTTCGCTTCTGATGGCTTCTTAACTTCAAGCAGATACATATCATGTTCGAATTTGCCATCAGCACGGATCTTGCCTTTGAACAGGCCATCATCGATAGTCATGGATTTGAGCACCTTCATTACGGGAGCGGTCTCATCTGTGCCCGCTTTTTGTACTGACTGTAAATAAGCCATCACGGATGAATAAACACCAGCCTGAACCATTGTAGGCATGCGCTTATGTTGCTCAAAGAAGCGTCTAGACCAAGCGCGGGTCTTGTCATCTTTATCCCAATAGAAGCCCTCTGTCAGGTACATCCCTTGTGCTGCTGGCAGCCCCAAAGAATGAACATCTGAGATAAACATCAATAAAGGAACCACTGTTTGTTTTTTGTTAATACCAAACTCTGATGCTTGCTTAACAGAGTTGATGGTATCTTGACCGGCATTGGCCAACGCAACCACATCAGCGCCACTAGCCTGTGCCTTTAAGAGATAAGAAGAAAAGTCACTATTAGGAAATGGGTGTTTGCTTGTACCCAAAACCTTGCCGCCATTTGCTACTACAACATTGGTTGCGTCTTTTTCAAGCGCAGCGCCGAAGGCATAGTCAGCAGTAATAAAGTACCAATTCTTTTTGCCCTGCTTAACAACTGCTTTGCCTGTGCCGTTAGAAAGGGCATACGTGTCATACGTCCAATGCACATTGTTTGGTGTGCATTTTTCATTGGTGATGGTTAATGAAGCGGCGCCAGACACCAAAGTAATTTTGTTTTTCTGTTCTGCCACTTCCATTACCGCCAAAGCGACGTTGGTGGAGACCAACTCAACAATGACATCAACACCGTCTTTGTCATACCATTCACGCGCCTTATTGGCAGCAATGTCAGCCTTATTTTGATGGTCTGCGCTAACTAGCTCTATTTTCTTTCCGATGACGGTGCCGTCCTTCGAAAAATCTGCGATCGCCATTTTTGCTGCGATTACAGCGCCAGGGCCAGCCAAATCGGAATAGGTTGAAGAAAGATCAGTTAATACGCCAATCTTGACAACATCGCCACTTACCTTAGAACCGCTTTGCGCAAACACTGGGTTTGCACCAAACATTGTTGCCGCAACCAAACACGCGGTTATTTGCTTTAACTTCATTTTTGTCTCCTATAGATAGCCACTAAACACCAAGATACTCATTTAATAAACTGGCTTTTTCTGCCAACTCAGACTGCTGAACCACCTCAACCACTTTGCCGTGCTCAACTACATAATGACGATCCGCCAAGGGGGCGGCAAACCTAAAGTTTTGCTCAACCAATACTATTGTGAAGCCCTTATCACGTAGGTTAGTGACAACTTCGCCCAGTTTTTCTACGATGACCGGCGCTAAACCCTCAGTAATTTCATCCAAAAGCAATAATTTGGCGCCCGTTCTTAAAATACGAGCCATTGCTAACATTTGCTGCTCACCACCGGACAAGCGGGTGCCCGGGCTATTGCGTCTTTCATAGAGGTTGGGGAACATCTTATAAATTTCATCTAAATCCATACCGCCAGGAGCAATTTCAGGCAAAAGCAATAGGTTTTCTTCGGTACTTAAACTAGCAAAAATGCCGCGCTCTTCAGGGCAATAGCCAACCCCAAGGCGTGCAATCTGGTATGTGGGCATGGTGATGGTCTCTTGGCCATAAATTGAAATAGATCCAGTTCTTTTGCTGGTTAATCCCAAAATGGTTTTAAGAATGGTGCTGCGCCCCGCTCCATTTCTGCCTAACAGGGTTACCACCTCACCATCCCGAACGGAAAAGTTCACTCCATGAAGGATGTGAGACTCGCCATACCAAGACTCTAGATTTTTTACTTCTAATGCCATGGAGCTCATAAAACCTCGCCTCCATGGCTGCCCATATACGCCTCAACCACTAAGGGGTTATTAGAAACCTGCTCGTAGTTACCTTCCGCCAACACGGAGCCCCGCTGTAAGACGGTTATTCGATCTGCAATAGAGGACACCACTTTCATGTTGTGCTCTACCATCAAGATCGTTCGGCCCTTAGCTACACGATCAATTAACTCTGTGACCCGCTCTACGTCCTCGTGGCCCATGCCCTGGGTAGGCTCATCCAAGAGCATTAACTCGGGCTCCATGGCCAGGGTGGTCGCAATTTCAAGCGCTCTTTTGCGCCCATAGGCCAAATTTAGGGTGTCTTCGTGGGCAAAATCAGCCAAACCCACTTCATGCAAAAGCTCCTCAGCGCGCTCATTTAGGACGTTAAGAGAGTTGCCTGATTTCCAAAAGTGGAACTCTGTGCCCAATCCTCGTTGCAGCGCAACACGAACATTTTCTAAGACGCTTAAGTGAGGAAATACCGCAGATATTTGAAAAGATCGAATCACGCCACGCCGTGCAATCTGCGCGGGCTTTTCTTTGGTGATATCAAAACCATTAAATAGGATTTGACCGCTAGAGGGCTCTAGGAATTTTGTAAGTAAATTAAAGCAGGTTGTTTTCCCGGCGCCATTTGGGCCAATAAGAGCGTGAATAGTCCCACGAGTCACATCCAGGTTGACGTCAGTTACTGCGGAAAAACCTTTGAAGGTTTTTCCGAGTCCAATTGTTTTTAGTATTGTTTCTTGCAAGCTTAAATCCTCTACCCCACACTAGGGCAAGCAATTGAGAATACTCTAAGAACCCATGTGCTGACATAGCGAAAACCCTAAAAGCAAAATGGGAAACTAATTAAGTGGTTTGGGTGTTTTTTAAATAATTTTGAATGGCAATTTTTGCAGCCTCATCCAAAATATCTAACGGAATGCGTTGAGACCCCTGAACTATCATGAGTGCATAGGGCTTGGCAAGGCTTGACGCTTCTGGGCATAGGCGCAGTTCTTCACCAAATGCGGGGGATTGGCTGCGCCAGTAATTAATAGCAGCCTCTAGATCTTGTATTGAGAGAAACATGCCTTAGGTCTGGATTATTTATCTTTAATAGCCAGCATCGTGCCGCGACATTTTTTTGCGCCACACCGGCACTCGTAATCTTTTTTCATTTGTTTGGTAATACGCCCATCAACTCCTAAAGAGTAGTCATAGAAAAGCTCTTCACCAACCTTAAGAGCGCGTTTGGCATAAACAAACACGCGGGGTTTGCCGTTGAAATCATCTTCTCGGGTTTCACAAATCGGTTTACAGGAATGATTAATCCAACGCGCAGCGTTACCACCATACTTTGCATCAATACAACGGCCGTCCTCTAAAGAAAAGTAGAAGGTATGATTTGGATCCCCGGGATCGTGCGGGTGGCGTTTTTCTGCCAACTTCCAAGGAATGATCTCACCTTTGTACTCAATAATGGCAGCGCCTTTTTTAATTGGCTTCACCACAAAAACCCCTTTTCCATGAATGGGGGAGTTTTTAACAACAATACGGGACCGGTCAATGCTGGGTGGTTTTAATTTCTTTTTACTCATGAAGTATTAAACGTCTAAGTTGCGAGCAATCAAGGCATTTTTTTCAATAAATGCGCGGCGGGGCTCTACCTCATCCCCCATTAATGTAGTAAACACTTGATCGGCAGCAATGGCATCCTCAATTCTGACTTGTAGCAAAGTGCGTGTTGTGGTGTCCATTGTGGTTTCCCACAACTGTAGTGGGTTCATCTCACCCAAGCCTTTGTATCGTTGGCGACTAAGCACTCTCTCCGCTTCTGATAGTAACCAAGTAAAGGCGGCTCTAAAGTTTTGAATGGATTGCTCTTTTTGATTTTTGTCTGGGTCGCCACGGCGAACCTTAGATCCTGGCAGCACTTTCCCAGATAAGACTGCTGCCGCGTTTGCGAGGCTTTGATAATCATCACCATGAACAAAGTCAGAGTTAATTGCTGACAACTTCAGGTTGCCGTGAATGCGCCGCGATAAAAGTAACTTGTAACGGTCGGTGCGCTCTTCTTTTTGCACAATAATTTCTGGTGCTAGCGCCAATGGGTTTAACGTATCTGCAAGAGCTGCCGCCAATCTCTCGGCAGAGTCTTGTGCA
>CAIKGX010000024.1 GCA_903827075.1 uncultured beta proteobacterium
AGGCATTACCCAGAGCATGTCTAGAAAAGGGAACTGCTTAGATAACGCCGTCATGGAAAACTGGTTTGGGATTATGAAAACTGAGTTCTTCTACCAAAAGAAGTTTGCAGATGTTCGAACATTTAAAGCGGAGCTGCATGAATATATCCACTACTACAACCACGACCGAATCAAACAAAAACTAAAGGGATTGAGCCCGGTGCAATACCGAACTCAATCCCTTCTGGTAACCTAATTAAACTGTCCAACTTTTGTGGGTCAGTTCAATGAGAGGCCTTTTGTTTGTCTAGGATAGATTAATATCCGCTGGTGCTGATCTTATTTCTTACTTGGTGCCACTACGTTGGCATTCTTAGGAGATGCGGTAATAGTAATCAGTGTCTTAGGTCCTGCTAAAGAACCTTCATTCAACTCCACCGTAGCAGTACGATCACCTTTAGTGAAAACCAAAATACTAGTCTTAGATTTCACGGCACTAATGGTAGTCCAACCCGCTCTTGGATATTCCGATTGAAAGAATGCGTAAATGTCTGTGGGACTTTGCACGCCAGAAAGCACTACCCGCCCAACCCAGTTATCACCGCGTCCAATAATTAAAGAATCTGATCCAATAATTTTAGAGGCAGCAGGCAAAGGCATATCGCCTAAGAGCTGCGCTTGAATTTCCTGAACTTCACTAGGCGTACCAGTAGGAGAGTCGCCCGAAGATGCGCAAGCACCCAATAGCAAGGCCAGGGAGATAGCTGCGGTAAGCCTAAAAATTGGAAATACGGTCATTGTTTTTGCCTTGGCACTAAATATAAGAGCATTTTAGGGGAGTGGCGCAATTCGTCAAGGAAATCGATGTGAATTCTAAGCATAGCGTCGATTGGATAGTCCAAACCCTAATGTAGTTTGCGTCTGGCTGGAGTAATAACTTAAATACTGAAGCCCATATTTCTAGTTGAAATTAGTCTAATCAAACCAGATAGGTTAGTAGCAATCATCTATGTAATTTGAGCGAAAAAAGAAAATAATAAGCGATATGCAATAAAAAAATTAACTAAAAACAACTTATTCACATTGCACCAAATATGTGCGCATTGAAGAATGGGCCAATATTCCCCCTATTTAAAATTCACCTAAGTATTAGCTCATCACATGAAAAAGTTTAGGGCATTTTAAAAATGAAAGCACTTAATTTGGCCATGGTTGATCTAGATCTTTTTGAGGCTCTATTTTGCTAACTCCATCTAAGATCTTAATTGTTTGTGGTACGCGTCCAGAAATTATTAAATTAGCGCCCATCTATCATTTTTTACGTATGCAAACTTGGTGCGAAGTTCAGTGGCTACACACTGGCCAACATCAAGAAATGGCCGAACAAATTTTGGCTTGTTTCGACATCATTCCCGATATTGTTCTAAGTAGGGCAGGAAGCTCGCTCTCTGAATTCAGCATAGGCTGTCGACAGCAATTGGATGTGGTGATGGAATCGAAGAAATGGGGTGCCGTCATCGTTCAGGGTGATACTGAAAGCGCGTTCCTCGGAGGATTATCTGCCTTCTATCAACGCATTCCTATTGCACATGTAGAAGCAGGTCTAAGAACTTATGACTTAAGCAGGCCCTTTCCAGAAGAAGGTCTTCGGCAGATGCTTTCCCGTATTACCCATTTTCACTTTCCCCCAACTGAGGGTGGAAAAGATGCCTTGATTCAAGAGGCAATCCCTGTAAAAAATATTTATGTCACAGGTAACACTGTGGTTGATGCTCAACAGTGGGTTATTAAGAAATATAGTATTCATAAAATAGATGCGCCCGGTCGGAATATCTTAGTCACCATGCATCGACGAGAAAATTGGGGAGACGATATTGAGGAGGCTTGTACTGCAATTGCTAGCCTAGCCAAATCTCACCCTGACTTAAATGTGCTATTTCCGGTTCACCTCAATCCGATTGTTCAAAAATCAGTCGACCCTATTTTGGGCGGTCTCAGCAATGTCACTCTAACTGACCCGCTTGGGTATCTTGAAATGCAGCAAGCCATTGCGAATGCATGGTTAATTTTGACTGATTCAGGTGGAATTCAGGAAGAGGCGCCTACCTTTCATGTGCCCGTATTGGTCCTCAGAAGAGAAACTGAAAGGCCTGAGGCAGTTCAGGCTGGATGCGCCAAGATTATTGGCACCAGTGGAGCAGCAGTAATAAAAGAGGTAAATGCTTTATGGGAAGATACCGGACTTTATCAATCCATGAAACCTAGCAGCAATCCTTTTGGGGATGGGCACGCTAGCGAACGAATCAGTGAAGTTCTAAAGAGCCAGTTAAGTCACTAGCCATGTATCTGATTGATGTTGCAGCAAGCTTTCTTTTTATACTCAAATTTGTTGCGATAACCGTCGCAATCATTATCTCTATTAGTAGCATCGATGATTTGGTCATCGATATTGTGTATTGGGGTCGTCGTTTTATTCGGTCAATCACCATTTATCGACAGCATCCAAAAATGCAGTATTCCGCCCTATTTTCTCTTCCAGAAAAGCCGCTTGCCATTATGGTTCCCGCGTGGCACGAAACGGGCGTCATTGGGAAAATGGCAGAATTAGCCGCCATCACAATTGATTATGAGAATTACCATATCTTCGTTGGAACCTATCCCAATGACCCAGAGACACAATTAGATGTAGATAAGGTCTGCGCCGTTTTTCCAAATGTACATAAAGTGATATGTGCAAGACCTGGCCCCACCAGTAAAGCAGACTGCCTAAATAACGTGCTAGACGCGATATTGCAATTTGAGTTACAGGCTAGCCTAGAGTTCTCTGGTTTTATCTTGCACGATTCAGAAGACGTTGTTTCACCCCTAGAGTTGCGTCTCTTTAATTTTCTTCTCCCAAAGAATGACCTTATTCAAATTCCCGTTTATCCCTTTGAGAAAAGCTGGAAGAACTTTACCTGCATGCATTACTTGGATGAATTTGCAGAATTGCACGGCAAGGATGTGGTGGTGAGAGAAGCATTAGCTGGACAGGTTCCTAGTGCTGGTGTTGGAACTTGCTTTAGTCGAAAAGCGGTCTTGGCCTTGTTAGAAGATGGCGATGGAATTGCATTTGATGCGCAAAGCTTGACCGAAGACTATGACATCGGCTTTCGCCTAAAAGCTAAAGGCCTTAAAGAAATTTTTGTTCGGTTTCCAGTCATATTGGACGACTCGGAACAAGCAAGAAAAAAATTGCTGTGGGGGCAAAGTATTCGGGATTCAAATGTTATTTGCGTTCGAGAGTATTTCCCGGATACGATGGCAACTGCTATTAGACAAAAATCGCGCTGGATTACAGGTATTGTGTTTCAAGGCTATAGAACACATCGCTGGACTGCAAACCCTATCTTGAACTACTTCCTTTGGCGAGACCGCAAAGGCGCAATTACAAACTTTATTAGCTTCATTGCAACAATCATTTTGTTTCAATTAATTCTGCTTTGGCTTTATCAAAATTTATGGCCCGGAGCATACCATTTCTTATCCATTTTTGAGTCGAGTGAATGGTTAATGGGATTTTTGTGGCTCAATTTCTTTTTGATGATGAATCGAATTGCACAGCGAATATTTTTCGTTTCATCCTATTACGGCTTAAAAGAAGGCCTGATGTCAATCCCACGCTTATTTTGGGGCAACTATATTAATTTCATGGCCAATTGGAAGGCGGTGAAACAAGTCATTGAGCATGGTGATGTTCGTCGTATTGCTTGGGATAAGACGACTCATGATTTTCCATCTATTGGTCTTGAGAATAAGGAACGTAAAAAGTTAGGCCATATTCTTGTCGAGCAAAAGGTAATTACTCAAGAGCAGCTTGAATCAGTTTTAGGCCATAGAAAAAATGGTTTAAAAATAGGTAGCGCCCTTGTGCATGAGGGATTCTTGACGTCTACTGAGCTGGCCGATGCATTGGCAATCCAAGCTGGTGTGCCTAGTGAGTCAATTGATGCTTATGCCATTTCAGAAGATCTGATCAATAGCGTTTCCGCCTCTATTGCTTTGCAATATGCAATTTTGCCCATTAGACAGGAAACTGGTTTTTTAGTGCTTGCTAGCGAATCTGCTCTAGATCCCATCTCTATTGCGGCGATCAGTAGGAAAGTGGGCTGTCAAATACGTTATGTCATTGCGCCAAAAGGTCAGGTCACCATCGGACTAAGGAAATGGTATACCCATCTACGAACGGATGATCCTCAAAAAGCACTGGAAGAGGCGGTTTCCGCTGGAAAGATCAATAAAAATCAGTCTGAAGAAATCTGGAAGTTTTATGTCTCTAGGCAGGTGTTACTCGCTGAAGTCTTAGTTTCCTTGGGGCATATTAATGAAGCCGCATTACGAGCTTTGCTTTTACAACACTCGGTCACCAAGTTATATCTTGGCGATTTTTTGGTTGATAAAAATATCATTAGCAAAGAGACATTGCAAAAAGCGCTGGAACTTCAGCATCGTCTTCAGCCTGATATTCGCAAGTTAATTGAGTCTGCACTTCCATTGCAAAGCACCTAAATGAAAGGCTCAATACTACTTTCCATTATTGTATTTTCGCTCAATGCCTATGCACAGCAGCCGGCTAAAATTGACTTGGGGCCCGGGATCAACTCATATCAGAAAATTGTGATTTACCCCCATATTGAAAAGGGCTTAAGCGCCTTAGATCTGGGGAACAACCAAAGGGCTATTGAGGAGTTTTCATGGGCCCGCAAAAGAGCTCCCAAAAGCCCTTTAACTGCGCTATATCTTGCAAATGCTTATATCAAAGAAGATGAATATGCCAAAGCCAAAGAGGTGCTTGAGCAACAGCTTGTATTTACCCCAAAGAACCAGCAAATTTTAAAAAGGCTGTCCAACACCCTGATACTAGAAAGAGATTATTTAGCCGCTGCAGATTCCCTAAAAGAAGAATTAAAGATAAATGAAAACAATGTCATTGCTCAGGAGAAACTCAAGGTTGTAAATCAGGAACTGGCAAATGTAGAACGCAATCGCTTAAAGGCTCTTCAAGAAGAGGATCCCGCTCAATTTTTAGCTGACCTAAAAGATAAAAAAGTTAGATTTGATAATGCTTTTGAGGAAAGAAATTGGATCGATCTGCTACTAATGGATTTTGCCTTGCAGCCTCAATTGCTTCTCAGCTATCAACCAGAGTTTGATTCAAATCGAATCTATCAAGCCGAAAAAGTACTACAAAGATTGCTTACCGAAGGGCGTCAAGCGGACGCAGATGCTTATATCGCCAAACTACCCGACTCTATTAAATTAAATCCAGTCTTTCTTGATCACTTAAGCTATCAATTAGTCAATGAGAATGGTGAGCATCAAGCAATAGAATTGCTATTGGAAACCTACCCCTTTAAGCGAGCAAACTATTCTCAGCGTATTGAGTTAATGGATCGATTAATTTTATTATTAAAGAATCATGGTGATGCAATAGCCTCCCCTTACTTAGCAAAGTTAAGTGTTCCTTTAGATACTCCAGAACTTCGGTCTCTTCAAGTCAAATTATTGAGCGCCTTAAATGATTGCTCAGCTATCCGTCAGGTGCTGGGTGACTATTCTGCTTTTTATACGCCTGATGACTGGAGCCGCTTGGGCAACTGCTACGGCGATCGATTGCCTGGTTTGGGTGTGCTAGCCTTTGAGCGGGCTGAAGAGCTTGCGCCAAACCCAGAAAGAGAAAGGGCCGTCGCATACCAGGCCTTTTCCACCAAGAGTTATTTGCGCGCTTTAACCGCCTGGAATTCCATCCCCCTAGACGTGATGACTCCCACTGATATCTTAAGCGCAGCTACGACCGCTCAAGCACTCGGTGATGAGAAGGAATTGAAAAAATGGTTGCTAGCTTATGAGAAAACAGATGGAGCAAAAGATGATCGCTACTGGTGGTTACTAGCGCAAACCAAAATAACATCAGATCCGCAAGCTGCACTTATAGACTTATCAAAGGCAGCATCTATTAAGCCGTCCGTCACCTATTACTCTCAGATAGCGTCTTTATTAATGGGAGAAGGAAAATTAACTGAGGCGATTACATACTTAAACAAAGCCTTGTTATTAAACCCATCTGATAGTGTTACACAGGCTGCCCTGGGCTACGCCTACTACCGTCAGGGTAATTATCAGCGAGCTCAATACTATTTACGGTCCTCCTTAAAAGCACGTCCTGATGATGAAGAGCTCGTGAAGCAACTGGCATACACAAATCAAAAGTTAGGGAAAAATAAACAAGCGGTGAAGTATGCAGAAGAAGCCATTGATAGCTTTAATCGATACAGTGCATCTGAAATCACTCCCGATATCAAGAGTCAGGAATTTGGCATGAGAAGAATGCATGAAGATTTAGAGCGTCGCTGGTCATTTACTGCAGATGCTATGAGTGGTAACCAGGTAACGGCCGCCCCTAACGTTGGTCAACCCGGTGTTAATTACCGTAGCTATTCACAGGCTGAGGCTGCATATCGATTAGGCAATCCCGCTATTGATAATGGTAAGACACTGTCTGCTTACACGCG
>CAIKGX010000025.1 GCA_903827075.1 uncultured beta proteobacterium
GACAGAGAGTCCACGTGAAGCTTCAATCTGACCCCCATTCCGGAGCCAATACCATTACCGGTTACGGCGATGGCTACGTAGAGATCAATCAGACTCCCTACCGCCACGCTGTTTTATTGAGCTCTGATGGCGAAATCTTGGAATGGCCTGTTCAATCATTTGATGACCTCAGTACTGGCAATTTCAGTCAAATGATCACGCTCAAGCCTGAATTAATCCTCATTGGCACTGGCAATCGCCAGCGTTTTCCTAAGCCCGAACTCCTGAAACCCTTGATTGAAGCCAAAATTGGCTTTGAGATCATGGATTCTCAGGCTGCTTGCAGAGCCTATAACATCTTGGTTGGCGAAGGTCGTCAAGTTCTATTAGCCCTTATTGTGGAAAGCGCCTAATGCAGTTTGGCCAAATTAGACAATCGAGCGCCTTAAATCCAGGGAAGATTCTGATCCTCGCGCTAATCTACGCACTGCTTTGGTTTGGCACTCTTAACTATCGCCATCTCATTCCATCTGACGAAGGGCGCTATGCAGAAATTGCGCGTGAGATGTTAGTCACAGGGGATTGGGTTACACCACGCTATAACGGTTACAAATATTTTGAAAAGCCTCCGCTACAAATTTGGGCTACCGCTACTGCATTCCAGGTATTTGGCATTGGTGATTGGCAGGCCCGCCTCTGGACTGCCTTAACGGGATTTTTAACCATTGTGTTTATTGGCTTTGCAGGCGCACGCATTTATAGCGCTCGTGCCGGTTGGTTGGCTGCTGTCGTTCTAGCCTCGAGCCCCATGTGGGTGATCAGTGGTCACATGAACTCTTTAGATATGGGGCTCTCTGCCTTTTTAGTCGCCGCACTGTGCAGTCTTCTCTTGGCTCAAACCTCACATAGCAAAACCAGTACTCGCCATTGGATGTGGTGGTGTTGGGCTTTTATGGCTTTGGCAACACTCTCTAAAGGCATCATTGGTGTCGTCATTCCTGGCATGGTGTTTGTGGCGTATTCCATTAGCGCTTGGGATTGGAGGATTTGGAAACGCTTACATCTCATTAGCGGAACCATTCTCTTTCTAGCAATCACGGCGCCTTGGTTTGTACTGGTAGCGCAACGTAATCCTGAGTTCCTAGAGTTCTTTTTTATTCATGAGCACCTGCAGCGCTTTACTCAAACTGCGCATAGCAGGACGGGGCCTATCTATTACTTCTTGCCCCTGCTCTTATTGGGCTTTTTACCCTGGATTGCTCAAATTCCTGGAGCTATTGCGCTTGCATGGCGGGAACGAGAGCGTGAGTTTTCTGCTGGATGGCTATTGGTTTGCTGGTTTGCCGTGATCTTGGGCTTTTTTAGCGTTTCGCAATCCAAGCTACCCGGTTACATCATTCCCATTTTTCCAGCATTAGCCTTATTAGTTGGTCATCGACTTGATCGCAATCTGAGTTTTAGCAATGCACTTGAACTGCCATGGCAACTGCAAACTCTATTCTTTGCCCTATTAGGTGGTATTGGCTTCTTCTTTTTATCTGAAGTCGACAAACAAGCTAGGCCTGATGAGATAGAGTCGTATGCGCAATACATTTATTGGATCATTGCCGCATTAATCGCCTTAATCACTTTTAGCTTAGCGGCACTCATCCAAGCCAAACGCAATGGGGTAGCCAGTATTGTGAGTTTTGCTGGCGGCTTTTTCTTGTGCGCCTTAATTGCTGGCACAGGCCATGAAACCCTCGGTCGCGCAGTCTCTGGCATTGATTTAGTAGAGCGTGTGAAAGTAGAAATACCCCCCAAGGTAAACTTTTATTCTGTACGCATTTTGGATCACACGGTTCCCTTCTATTTGGGCAGGACCATGACCATGGTGGAGTTTCCAGATGAGCTAGAGTTTGGAGTCAATCAACAACCTGAGCTTTGGCTCCCAACATTAGATGCCTTTATTGAGCGTTGGAAAGAAGATCAAACGGCTTATGCCTTGATGGTTCCAGAGCAATATGTAGAGTTACAAAAAATCAATTTGCCCATGCAAGAAGTTGGCAGAGATTCACGTCGTGTCATTGTGAAGCATCCTGATGTCGCGAATCCTTCGCAGCAATAAGTCCATAAGGTCAACTATGTCGGCTAACGAAAACACCCTTCCGTTTATCCCCTTCACGCGCCCGCACTTTAATCAAGAAACCATTGATGCGGTAGCTGAGGTATTGCGTTCGGGATGGGTCACCTCTGGTCCTAAGTTAGCTGAATTTGAAACTACATTGAGCGAGTATTTTGGTGGACGACCTGTGCGTTGCTTTGCCAATGGGACTGCTACCATGAAGATTGCTCTTCAGCTTGCAGGGATTGGCCTAGGCGATGAAGTTATCACCACCCCGATCTCTTGGGTTGCCACTTCGAATGTCATTCTCGGTGTTGGTGCTACACCTGTATTTGTGGATATTGATCCAGTAACCCGCAATATCGATCTTGATAAAGTTGCTGCGGCGATCACCCCTAAAACACGCGCCATCATGCCAGTGTATTTGGCTGGATTGCCCGTGAATATGGATCAACTCTATTCCTTAGCCAAGCAACATCAGCTTCGCGTAATTGAAGATGCTGCACAAGCATTTGGATCGCAATGGAAGGGTCAAAAGATTGGGAGCTTTGGTGATCTGGTGAGCTTTAGTTTTCAGGCAAATAAAAATCTATCTACTGTTGAAGGTGGCTGCCTGGTGCTCAATAATATTGAGGAAGCCAAGTTAGCCGAAAAGCTCCGCTTACAAGGTCTTACCCGTCAAGGCATGGATGGTATGGATGTTGATATCCTCGGTGGCAAAGACAACTTAACTGATGTCAATGCGGTGATAGGCTTGCACCAACTCAAGCAGCTACCTACGTTTCAGACTCGTCGAACAGCTCTTGCTCGCCAGTATTTTGATGTGATCCGCAGTGAAATGAAATCTGCCGGCCTTGAGAGCCTGAAGCTCGAGCTTCCAGTGGAAAACTTTACTGATAGCAACTGGCATATGTTCCAAGTGGTTTTACCCCTCGATCAATTAAATGTAGATCGGGCGCAAATCATGACGGACTTAAAAGACCTTGGCATTGGCACTGGCGTTCATTACCCGACTATCACTGGATTTACGTTGTATCAAAACCTGGGCTATAAAACCGAATCCACGCCCATTGCACAACGAATTGGACGCTCCATTTTGACTTTGCCGCTTTTTCCAGGAATGACAGATGAAGATATCAACCGAATAGCGAGCGCACTGGCGGGCATTCTCAAAAAACACCTCAAAAACTGAAAATTCCTAAGAAATCGATATTGGAAACAAGATCAGGCAAAATTGCGGCATGACTGCGAATTTAGCTACCCAAGCCGGCAATCCTCAACTGAGCATTGTTATTCCCGTATACAACGAGGAAGAGGGTCTCCAAGCCCTATTTGACCGGCTCTACCCTGCGTTAGATGCTTTAGCTGCGAAACATCAACTGACTTATGAGATCGTTTTTGTAAACGATGGCAGCAAAGATCGCTCTGCAGGGATATTGGCCAAACAAGTTGAACTGCGTCCCGATGTCACTCGCGCCGTATTGTTTCATAGTAACTTTGGCCAACATATGGCCATCATGGCCGGCTTTGAATATACGCGTGGGCAATACATCATTACGCTAGATGCGGACTTACAAAACCCCCCAGAAGAAATTGATGCGCTGACTATTGAGCTACTCAAGGGTCATGACTATGTGGGTACTATTCGCGCTGATCGCCGTGATAGCTTCTTTAGAAAATTTGCATCACGCGCCATGAATCATCTGCGCCAGAAAATTACTCACATCACCATGACTGATCAAGGTTGCATGCTGCGCGGATATAGTAGACACATTGTGGATCTAGTACGCCAATGCAATGAAACCAATACCTTCATTCCGGCGCTGGCCTATACCTTTGCCGCCAATCCTACTGAAATTACCGTGAAACACGAAGAGCGCTTTGCTGGCGAGTCCAAATACACTCTTTATCAACTCATTCGCTTGAACTTTGACTTAGTCACCGGTTTCTCAGTGATGCCTTTGCAGATCTTCTCAATACTGGGAATGCTTCTAGCGATGGCCGCTGGTAGTTTGTTTGTATATCTCTTAGTGCGTCGCTTTGTGCTGGGTGCTGAGGTAGAGGGTGTATTTACCCTCTTCGCGCTCACCTTCTTCTTGATTGGCGTCATGCTCTTTGGGCTAGGTCTTCTCGGTGAATACATCGGCCGCATCTATCAGCAAGTAAGAGAACGTCCCCGCTATGTTGTGCAAACTGTTTTAGAGAAAAAGTAATTGCACGCAGTCGTCTTTGCTTATCACGATGTTGGCGTCAATTGCCTCAAAGCGCTCCTCGCTGCAGGCATCCAGCTTGATCTCGTAGTTACACACCAAGACGACCCACATGAGAATGTCTGGTTTTCTAGCGTGGCGAAGTTGTGTGAAGAAAGAAAAATTCCTTACATCACCCCAAGCGCTTCTGAATTAAGCAGCCTCATTCAGCAAATGCAGAAACTAGCGCCTGACTACCTCTTCTCTTTTTATTACCGCCATATGATTCCGGCTGAGCTCTTGGCTTGTGCCAGGATTGCCGCCCTAAATATGCATGGCTCACTTTTACCAAAGTACCGCGGCCGCGCTCCAGTCAACTGGGCCATCTTGCATGGTGAAACCGAAACCGGTGCTACCTTGCATGTGATGGAGACCAAACCCGATGCTGGGGATATCGTCGGCCAGTCGTCAGTCCCAATTGGTCCAGATGAAACCGCCACTGAAGTCTTTGCTAAAGTCAGCGGGGCTGCTGTAAAAGTAATGCATCAGGCGCTACCAGAGCTCATTGCCGGAAAAGTGACCAAAAGGCCCAATGATCTTGAAAAAGGGAGTTATTTTGGTGGACGTAAGCCTTCAGATGGGCAAATTCATTGGAATCAGTCGTCGGTACAGGTTCATAACCTTGTCAGAGCCGTTGCACCCCCCTATCCCGGGGCTTTTACAGACTGGCAAGGTCAACAGATGATTGTGGCTCGCACAAGCCTTCAGGGACCCTTTCCGGGTCAGCTTGATCTTAGCGCCCCCGGTATCCAAGTGGTTGATAATCAGATATTCGGCATTTGTGGAGACCAGAAAGCAGTAGCGATACTGGAATGGTTTCCTGCCAAGCAATAAATAAGCAGCAAAAACACCCATTAGATTAAAACGAGGCAGTAAAGATGAAAAAAGTACTCATTCTTGGTGTAAACGGTTTTATTGGACACCACCTTTCTAAGCGCATTCTGGAGACAACCGATTGGGATGTCTATGGCATGGATATGCAAAATGATCGCTTAGGTGACTTAATCAACCATCCTCGCATGCATTTTTTTGAAGGTGATATCACCATCAATAAAGAATGGGTGGAATATCACATTCGCAAATGTGATGTCATTCTGCCTTTAGTGGCGATTGCGACACCAGCAACTTATGTACAACAACCATTAAAAGTGTTTGAACTCGACTTCGAAGCCAATTTACCGATCGTTCGCTCTGCAGTGAAATACAAAAAGCATTTGGTGTTTCCTTCTACTTCTGAAGTGTATGGAATGTGTGAAGATGCCCAGTTCGATCCCGCTACATCGAATATGGTCTACGGCCCTATCAATAAACCCCGCTGGATCTACGCTTGCTCCAAGCAATTAATGGACCGTGTGATTTGGGGTTATGGCATGGAAGGTTTGCGCTTTACCCTCTTCCGTCCATTTAACTGGATTGGCCCTGGCCTCGATAGTATCTACACACCAAAGGAAGGTTCTTCCCGCGTAGTGACTCAGTTCTTAGGTCATATTGTTCGCGGCGAACCCATCAACCTAGTAGATGGCGGCGCTCAGAAACGTGCCTTTACTTACATTGATGATGGCATTGATGCGCTGATGCAGATTATTGACAACAAGGATGGCATTGCCAATAGCAAGATCTACAACATTGGTAATCCAAAGAACAATCACTCAGTACGCGAACTCGCTAACCAGATGTTAGAGATTGCCCGCAGTATTCCTGAATATGCCAAGACAGCAAACGAAGTGAAGATTGTAGAAACCACTTCTGGCGCTTACTACGGTGAAGGTTATCAAGACGTGCAAAATCGTGTGCCTGCAATTGACAATACGATGAGTGAACTGGGCTGGAAACCCACTACCGATATGAGCGATGCTCTGAAGAATATCTTCGAAGCCTATCGTGAAGATGTAGAAAAAGCGCGTCACTTAGTCGACATAGAATAAATACAGAGGTACATGGCAAAGATTGCACTCAAGGTAGACGTTGATACCTTACGCGGCACTAAAGAAGGGGTGCCTAACTTGGCCCGCACTCTCGAGCGCTTTGGTCTAAAGGCCACCTTCTTATTTAGCCTAGGACCCGATCACACAGGTTGGGCACTCAAGCGGGTTTTTCGTCCAGGCTTTCTGAAAAAAGTGAGTCGCACTTCCGTTGTCGAACACTACGGAATCAAAACATTGCTGTATGGCGTTCTCCTCCCCGGCCCTGATATTGGAAAACAGGCTGCTGCAGAAATGCGCGCTATCGACCAAGCGGGTCATGAGACGGGCATACATACATGGGACCATGTGGACTGGCAAGATGCAGTGCGCCACAAAGATGTGAAATGGACCAAGGCGCAGATGCAAAAGAGCTGGGATCGCTTTGTGGAAATCTTTGGGCATGCACCAGTCACTTATGGCGCCGCTGGTTGGCAAATGAATGAGGCGGCTTTTGAGCAACTAGACCAATGGGGCATCCAATATTCATCAGATGGTAGGGCCATAGAAAACCTCATGCCTTATCGCCTTGCGCTACCCTCTGGCAAAGCGAAACATGTTCAATACCCAACTACTTTGCCAACCTTTGATGAGTTGATTGGCATTGATGATGCCGACGAGTTTGCTGCCGTCAAAAAACTACTAGAGATTACCCAGAGTAATCCGAATGACCAGGTATTTACCCTGCATGCTGAGCTCGAAGGTCAAAAACTGCTACCGGCCTTTGAACAGTTGCTGGCTGGCTGGCTGAACCAAGGTCACGAGCTCGTTACCATGGGGCATTTACACCACTCCTGGGAAGCCACCAAACAACTCGATAAAATAGCTGTACTACCAGTGACTTGGGGTGAGATACCCAACCGCAGTGGCGAATTGATCATTCAAAATAATTAAAACTAGAGACAACTAATAAAGAAGAAGGACAATCATGACAGTAGAAATTGGTAAGCCAATGCCACAGTGTGCAATTCCGGCGACCTCCGGCCTCACATTTTCCCCGGAGTCAGCCAAAGGCAAAAAGCTAGTGATTTACTTTTATCCAAAAGACATGACCCCAGGATGCACTGCTGAGTCTGGTGAGTTTCGCGACAACATTGACGCCTTCACGAAAGCCAATACCTTAATCGTAGGGGTTTCCCGAGATAGCTTAAAGTCACATGACAACTTCCGCAGCAAACTAGAACTCCCATTTGAGCTCATTGCCGATACCGACGAAACACTCTGCCAACTCTTTGGTGTCATGAAAATGAAGAATATGTATGGCAAGCAGGTACGTGGCGTTGAGCGAAGCACTTTTCTCTTTGACTCCAGCGGCAAGTTGGTAAAAGAGTGGCGTGGACTTAAGGTGCCCGGTCATGTGACAGAGGTATTACAAGCCGCCCAAGAAGCCCATTAATTTTTTTAATTAATTTGATGGGGGACGCTTGCAAAGCTCTCAATTTGGGGTAAAGTAAAGTCATATGCACCGTAAACGACGGGAAAGTCTGACAATCCGTTTAACACATCAGCCTGAATATTTCAGAACAGGCTCGGTAAACAACCCGCTCCATTTTCTAGTTCCCACATCACCCAGTTTCGTAATAGACCGTCATAGCAATCCGCTTGACGGTTTTTTCTTTTAGGAGAGTCTGCATGCCATTGCCCCCAATCCCAACTCAAATTGCTGGCCAAGTAAAGCTAAGTAGTAAAGACACTCCCGATTTAAAGAAGCGCCCTGCACCAGCAAAACCAGTTGTGATGGAAAGCCATGTCCCCAACTGGGCTAACGATACCGAAGAAGATCTTTCTGCTGCCGAAGTTGCTCTAGAAAAAATCAAAGGTCATCGCCAGCCAGCCCGCAATGATCGCAATGACAATAAAGTCGTTGTTCCAGAAAAACCAAAGCGCATCATTCGCACCGGCCCTCCAAGCCTGTTCGTTTTAGACACCAATGTATTAATGCATGATCCAAGCTCGCTCTTCCGATTTTCTGAGCATGATCTCTTCTTGCCAATGACCACCCTTGAGGAATTAGACAACCATAAGAAGGGTATGACAGAAGTAGCTCGTAATGCCCGTACCGTCAGCAGATCCTTAGATCAACTGGTAGCAGGGACAAGCGGTAGCTTAGATGATGGTATTCCGCTTAATAAATTAGGCAATCAGGATGTATCCGGTCGCTTGTATTTCCAGACCAAATTAACTACCGTAGCATTACCTGAGGGCTTGCCTGAGGGTAAAGGTGACAATCTCATCCTGGCCGTCGTTAGTGAATTGCAAAAAACCCGCAAAGGACAAGAAGTGGTATTGGTATCGAAAGATATCAATATGCGTATTAAAGCCCGTGCGCTTGGTTTACCCGCTGAAGACTACTTCAATGATCAGGTATTAGAAGATCGTGATTTGATGTACTCAGGAGTCATGACCTTACCAGCAGACTTCTGGCCAAAACATGGCAAAGCGATGGAAAGTTGGGCTGATAGTAGATCGGGCACTATGTTCTACAGAATTACTGGTCCAAGCGTACCAAGCATGTTGGTGAATCAATTTGTTTATCAAGAAAATCCTGATGGCTCAACCCCCTTCTACGCTCAAGTACGAGAAATCAACGGTAAGACGGCTCTCTTACAAACATTAAGGGATTTCTCACACCAAAAAAATAATGTATGGAGCGTGACAGCACGCAATCGCGAACAAAACTTTGCGCTAAATCTGCTGATGAACCCTGATGTGGATTTCATCACACTGCTAGGGCAAGCGGGTACTGGTAAAACCTTGCTGGCATTGGCTGCTGGGCTTGAGCAGGTTCTTGATAGCAAACGCTATAACGAAATTATTATCACTCGTGCAACGGTCCCTGTTGGTGAAGATATCGGCTTTCTTCCAGGCACCGAAGAAGAAAAAATGCAGCCCTGGATGGGTGCGTTTGATGACAATCTGGAAGTGCTACATCGCAATGAAGATAACGCTGGTGAATGGGGTCGTGCTGCTACACAAGAACTCATTCGCTCACGCATTAAAGTGAAAAGCATGAATTTCATGCGCGGACGTACATTCGTCAGCAAGTTTGTGATCATTGATGAAGCGCAAAACTTAACTCCTAAGCAAATGAAAACCTTGGTTACTCGCGCAGGGCCAGGAACTAAAATTGTTTGCCTAGGCAATATCGCGCAAATTGACACGCCTTACTTAACCGAAGGCTCTTCTGGCCTGACTTATGTCGTTGACCGCTTTAAGGGCTGGCGTCATGGTGGCCACGTCACACTTGCGCGTGGTGAGCGTTCACGTTTAGCGGATCATGCTGCTGACGCACTCTAAGCAAACCTTCTCATGCCGCACTCTCATGGGGTGCGGCATTTTTATTTGCACCCTACTCGTACTATCCGGTTGTAGTATTTTTAGCAGCAAATCAAGCGCATCTAAGGTTGCTCAATTTAAGCAAGATACTAGCGTTGGCACAGAAGATATTTCCATAGCTGCCATTGGATTGGTAGGCGTCCCTTATCGATATGGTGGAAATAATCCCAAAGGGGGCTTTGATTGCAGTGGCCTGATTGGCTACGTGTATTACAAATCCGCCAATATCAAACTACCCCGTACCATTCAAGATATGAGTAGCAAAGGTCAGAGTGTTGAAAACCAGCCCCCCGCTCCTGGTGACCTTGTATTTTTCAACACTACCGGTGAAAAGTACTCCCATGCCGGAATCTATGTTGGCCAAGGTAGGTTTGTCCATGCCCCTAGCGCCGGTGGAACTGTACGCCTGGAATACATCACCACCCCTTATTGGGCTGCCAGATTTACTGAGGCCAGAAGATTGACACCCTGAATATTGCCCTTAGAGCGAATACTCTATTCACAAGAATGCGAATATTGTTTACATTTGATGGCGGAACAATAAGTTCTTTAAATTATCTACATAGGAGCGTCTAGCATGAAAAAAATCATCATCGCTTTAAGTATTGCCCTCAGTTTTGCACTTCCTACCTATGCTTTTGCAGATCAAGCAGCATGTGAAGCTAAAGCTGTTAGCAAAGAAGGTAAGCCTTTGTATGGCGCAGCCAAAGATGCTTCTATTAAAAAATGTATGGGCAGCGCACCAACAGATTCTGGATGCGAAGCAAAAGCGGTTAGTAAAGATGGTAAGCCACTCTATGGCGCTGCTAAAGCTGCTTCTATTAAGAAGTGCGAAGGCGGTAAATAATTTAGTATTTCCAAGAACTAAAAAGCTTCGCAGTTTTAAATTGCGAGGCTTTTTAGTTCTGAAATGAATTGGCTTTAGTTCGTTTTAGAACGGCTCATACCCGCCGGAAGAATACCCAACTGAGCCCATTGCTAAGTTATCAAATTTGGTATACGGGCCTTGCCAGCTCAGGCGCACAGTACCAATAGGTCCATTACGCTGCTTACCAATAATAATCTCGGCCATCCCTTTATCCGTCGTTGTATCTGGGTGATATACCTCATCACGATAGATAAACATAATTAAGTCAGCATCTTGCTCGATCGCACCAGACTCACGCAAGTCTGACATGATGGGGCGTTTGTTTGGGCGCTGCTCAAGACCACGATTTAACTGTGACAAGGCGACTACAGGGCATTGCAATTCTTTTGCAAGTGACTTTAATGAGCGAGAGATCTCCGAGATTTCGGTTGCCCTATTTTCTGAGCCAGAGCCACTCATCAGCTGCAAGTAATCAATCACCACCAAACCAAGGGTGCCACCAAAATTTCTGGCGATTCGACGCGCACGTGCACGTAACTCCAAACTAGTTAAGGCACCAGACTCATCAATCAAAATCTGGGTATTACTTAAGCGGGCAATAGCATCGGTAACCCGTGGCCATTCATCATCTTGTAACTTGCCAGTACGCATACGGCCTTGATCAACGCGCCCTACCGAACCCAACAAACGGGATGCCAATTGCTCACCTGACATCTCCATAGAGAAGATGACGACTGGCAAACCTTCAGCAAGCGCAACGTTCTCGGCAATATTGAGCGCGAACGCCGTGTTGTGAGTAACTACGTAATCATTAGTTACATAGGTTCTAGAAGGATGGCTAACTGATATGCACTGAGCTTGAGCAGTTCTAACGGGCTCAATGGTCTTAAACGTCAATCTACGCTGTCGATCCCAGTGACTTCTCAGTCTTTCTTTCTTTTCAGTCAGGGTAAATGCCTCAAATCCAGATTTAAAACTCATATTTAAGACGTAAGCTAAACGGCCCTGCTTGAGCTCTCCTTGATAGGTATAGCTCGATTTCTTGGTTGAGACCGAACAAAATCCGCCCAGGGATCTGGCTAAAGATGCAACATCTTTAGCCAATTGCTCACTCACAGAACAAAAACGAATAGAACCCCATTTTTCAATCCATCCATCGGTATCCATTAAGCCCTGAAATAAGGCTAAACGAGAGGGCTTATCTGACTCTAAATATTGAGCGGGAATAAACTTATCAAAACTCCTGCAACCCAATACACCCAAGTCATCTAATGCGGCTCTAAAATAATTTGTTGCTACAAAAGCTCTTTGACCATTAACGGCAATTCTGGCTTTTGAAACCAGTCTCCAGTCATATGCGCCAGCATGAGCTAACTCCATCTCATATCCAGCCAACGCATTCATGCGATCTACCGACTCAGAAGAGTTGGTAGAGAAGGTTACGCTACTGTGAGATAAAGCCAATGTTCCATCACCCAAAAGGGCACCCAGCACCCACGGATGAATTGGCAAATCTTGAGAATGACCAAAATCTCCAGAAACTGGCTCAATCCACAAGCGATTGCGATAGCGAACACAAGCAAGCATTTCAATTAAACGGGTTGTATTAATAACGCGAGGCTCCACCCAATCTCGGTACATCACTTGCCATAAGTGCTCGTCACAACATTCAGCTTGACGCCCATCTGAAAAAGTGACTTTGTATATTTGCTTCAGGCCTTGAGGATAAATGCCGGTAACTATAGAGTGCTCACCATCAACTGAAGCTAGCTCATCACCCATTTGCAACTCACCCATGAACTTCCAACCATCATGGGTTTTGATTTTTGCATCCAGTGGCTGTGCTTTTCCCATTGAGGGCCGACCAGCAACAATAACTAGGTCACCCTTTTGTAGTCCGCTCGTTTGCTTATCTAAATCAATAAAGCCGGTAGCAATGCCAGTAATATCGCTACCACCCTGACGGTTGTACAGCTCATCAATGCGAGCAACAACGGTTCTTAAAAGAGGCTCGATCTCAAGATAGTCTGCTTTACGACTACCCTCTTCACCGATTTGCAAAATACGGGATTCCGCTTCATCCAATAGCGTTCTCACAGAACGGCCTTCTGGAACAAAAGCAGAGTTCACGATATTGTCTGAAACCTCGATCAGGCGACGCAAAATACTCCGGTCACGGACAATATCGCCATATCCTTTGATATTGGCAGCACTAGGTGTGCTTTGGGCCAAGGAATTGAGGTAATCAATGCCTACTAAATCACCGCCCTGTTCGGACTTGACTGCTTCATGGACAGTAATGACGTCAGCGGGATGGTTATCGCCAATGAGACGTGCAATAACCTTGTAGATCAAAGCATGTTCAGGACGATAGAAATCTTTATCAGTTAACACTCCACCTAGGCGATCCCAAGCGGTGTTATCGATCAGTAGACCGCCGAGCAACGATTGCTCGGCTTCTACAGAATGTGGCGGGACTTTTAAAGCCTGCACGACTGCATCCCCAGAACCCATCATGCCGGGATTTGGCGTAAAGGAACGTGAACGGGATTCAGCCATGAGGCTAGTTTACAGATTTAAAACTTAAGCTTGC
>CAIKGX010000026.1 GCA_903827075.1 uncultured beta proteobacterium
AGCTGGGTATTCCGATGTCCGAAAGCTCACCGCCTTTGGCCGACCTCTCATAGAGGCCTTAATCCAATCGGGACCTACTTCCATTTCTAGGCCAGCTTCTTTGAGCTTCACGATAACGGCATCAAGGGTATCGGGACGGCAATGCTTCACCAAGATCTCTCCACCAGCAGCAGCTACAGCGCACAAGAACGTTCCCGCCTCAATGCGATCGGCAATCACTGCATGCTCAGCACTATGGAGCTTTTCCACGCCTTCAATAACCAAACGGTCACTGCCAATGCCAGTGATCTTGGCACCCATTTTGACCAGAAGCTCCGCCAAGTCGCCTACCTCTGGCTCACGCGCAGCGTTTTCTAAAATGGTCGTACCGCAAGCCAAAGTGGCTGCCATGAGTAAATTCTCTGTACCGGTCACCGTGATCATATCGGTCAGAATCGAAGCGCCCTTTAAGCGGCTCGAAGGGGGGTTTGTTTCCGCTTGTATGTAGCCACTTTTAATCTGGATGGTGGCGCCCATCGCTTTTAAGCCTTTAATATGCTGGTCGACTGGACGAGCACCAATAGCGCATCCACCTGGCAGAGATACTTTTGTACTATGCATTCTGGTCAACAAAGGGCCAAGCACCAAAATTGAGGCACGCATGGTTTTCACCATTTCATAGGTTGCTTCAGAGCTCCTAATATTGGCAGCATTTAACACCAAATGATGGCGATCATTGGCATCCGGAAAAGAAACCATCACGCCAATTTCTTGCAAGAGTTTGAGCATGGTCCGCACATCTTGTAAATCTGGAACATTACGCAAAGTAATAGGTTGATCGGTTAACAAGCAGGCACATAGAATGGGAAGCGCTGCATTTTTAGCGCCAGCGATGACCACCTCACCACTGAGTGGGGTGCCACCAATCATTCGTAATTTATCCATAAATCAATTCCAATTAAAAGCGATGCGTCTAAGGTTGTATCTAAATTAGCTTCTTATGAAGCGGTATTTTGAGTAAATTCTTCAGGAGTAAAAGCCTTAATCGACAAGGCATGTACTTCAGCCTTCATGCGATCGCCCATAGCACCGTAGACCAATTGATGACGCTGTATTAGGCGCTTACCTTCAAATTCAGAGCTAACGATCGTTGCAAAAAAATGCTGCCCATCACCCTCAACTTTGATATGAGTGCAGTTAATTCCCTGTTTAATATATGTCTCAATTTGCTCTGGGGTTGGCAACATCATGATCTCCTGATAAATCTTTATTTAAGCCCTACTTAGTTTCTTAACTTATAGCCTTTTTGCAGCAAACGCAAAGCGACCACAGAAACGAGCACGAAAAAGCATGCCACGATTCCCAAACTACTCCAAGGGGAAATATCAGACACACCAAAAAAACCATAGCGAAAGCCATCAATCATATAAAAGAAGGGATTGAAATGCGATACCGTTTGCCACGCCATTGGCAGGGAGTGGATGGAATAAAACACACCCGATAACATCGTGGCAGGCATGATAATGAAATTCTGAAAAGCGGCCAACTGGTCATACTTATCTGCCCAGATACCCGCAATGAGACCCATGCTTCCCAGGATAGCTGCGCCTAGAAAAGCAAAGGTCAAGATCCATAGGGGGTACTCAAACGCTGGCGGTGCATACCAGGCAGTAATTGCCAATACACCTAAACCCACCACTACCCCACGAAAGACGGCTGCCAATACATAAGCTGCATAAAACTCAAAATGGCTAAAGGGGGCAAGCAAGACAAACACCAGGTTGCCAGTGACCTTAGATTGAATGAGCGAAGAAGATGTGTTTGCAAATGCATTTTGCAATACGCTCATCATGACTAAACCGGGGATCAAGAAGGCTGCATAGCTTAAACGGCCATACATTTCTTTTCCTTCGAGTACTTGCCCAAAAATCATGAGATACAAAATAGCAGTCAGCACTGGCGCAGCTACGGTTTGAAATCCCACCTTGTAAAAGCGTTTAATTTCTTTACGAAGCAAAGTTGGGAAACCACTTCCATACACTAAAGGAACTGGTTTCATAATGCATTCCCCGACATGATGTTGACAAACACGTCTTCTAAATCGACTTTGCCCTCACCATCTTTTTTAATTGAGCCGTGCTGACTTAATAAATTTTCAGTGGTATCCAAAGCAACAATTTTTCC
>CAIKGX010000027.1 GCA_903827075.1 uncultured beta proteobacterium
AGCCCGGTTGCAATCGGCCATCCACCTTGACCAACATATTCTTACTCTTTTTCATGAGCAAGGTTTGGGTCGCTAAGACGTGTTCGACTTCTGATGTACCAATTCCAAAGGCTAAAGCACCAAATGCACCATGAGTACTGGTATGGGAATCTCCGCATACTACCGTCATGCCAGGCAAGGTAGCGCCCTGCTCCGGTCCAATCACGTGAACAATCCCTTGACGGCTATCGTTCATTTTGTATTGGGTTATACCAAAGGCATCGCAGTTTTGATCCAGAGTATCAACTTGCAACTTCGAAATAGGATCTGCAATCCCTTGTGATCGATCCGTCGTAGGAACATTGTGATCAGATACGGCTAAGTTAGCAGAGATACGCCACACTGGGCGACCTGCCATATTTAATCCTTCAAAGGCTTGAGGGCTTGTAACCTCATGCAATAACTGACGATCTATATAGATTGTGGCCGTGCCGTCCTGTTCAGAATAGACGACATGGTCATCCCACAATTTGTCATAAAGCGTACGTGACATGAGAACCCTCTATACCTCTTATTTACGAACAGAAATGTTAGGAACCTTACGTGAAGTTTCTCCAACATATAACTGACGTGGACGGCCAATCTTGTACTCAGGATCAGTAATCATTTCTTCCCACTGAGCAATCCAACCCACGGTTCTTGCCAAAGCAAAAATACAGGTGAACATTTCAGTTGGAACGCCTAAGGCGCGTTGTACGATTCCTGAATAGAAGTCGACATTCGGATAGAGCTTACGGCTTACGAAATAATCATCTTCCAAGGCAATCTTTTCAAGCGTCATTGCCAATTTGAATAATGGATCATTCTCAAGACCCATTTCTTTCAATACTTCATAGCAAGTTTCACGCATCAATTTAGCGCGTGGGTCGAAGTTCTTGTAAACACGGTGCCCAAAGCCCATTAAGCGAACATTAGAGTTCTTATCTTTTACTTGAGCAATAAATTCGTGAATCTTCTCCACGCCACCGTTTGCTTGAATTTCATTCAACATCTGTAAGCACGCTTCATTAGCACCGCCGTGAGCTGGACCCCAAAGACAGGCAATACCAGCAGAAATAGCTGCAAATGGGTTGGTGCCTGAAGAGCCGCACAAGCGCACTGTTGAAGTAGAGGCATTTTGCTCATGATCTGCATGCAATGTGAAGATGCGATCTAAAGCGCGTACTAACACGGGGTTCACTTTGTACTCTTCGCATGGAGTAGCAAACATCATGCGCATAAAGTTAGCCGTGTATGACAAAGAATTATCAGGGTAGATAAATGGCTGACCAACAGAATACTTATAGGCCATAGCAACTAAAGTAGGCATTTTTGCAATCAAGCGAATTTGCGCGACTTCACGAGCGTGTGGCTGACTGTAATCGATCTCATCATGGTAGAAGGCTGCCATTGCACCAACCAAGCCAGTCAATACTGACATTGGATGCGCGTCACGGCGAAAACCACGCAAGAAGAATTGCATTTGCTCATGCACCATCGTGTGATGCATGACTAATTCTTCAAAGTCTGTTTTCTGAGTGGCATTTGGTAAATCACCATTGATCAGCAAGTAACAAACTTCTAAGAAGTCGCAGTTATGCGCTAAATCTTCAATGGGGTATCCGCGATAGAGCAATTCACCTTTATCGCCGTCGATATAGGTAATTTTGCTATTGCAAGATGCCGTTGAAAGAAAGCCTGAGTCGTAAGTGAATTTCCCAGTCTGACCGTAGAGTTTACGAATGTCGATAACATCAGGACCAATCGTGCCCTTATAAATAGGCAAATCAATGTCAGGTGTTCCATCTGAGAACGAGAGTTTTGCCTTGATATCTGATTCAATCATTTCTAATCCTTAGTCATTCAAATTGATGATTAATACACTATTCGATCATGCTTCTTTACAGCGAATGCACCAAAATACTGAATTACTTCTCTCTCAGCTTTTGTAAAACCGTTTTGAAGGAGTCCAACTGCATTTCCTTTTCCAGCGTTACTACAGAATCTTTTCTACCAATCAATAAATCCATCAGATCATTGTCTTCTAAAGCCAAAAGCTGACCTAATATCTTTCCTTCTTCTGCGCTTAATTGAGCACCATGGCGCTCAAAAAAACGCTGCAAAATCAAATCATTTTCAAGCAGACCCCTACGGGCATCACTCTTGAGTCGATATAACTCTGCATTACCCAGGGTCATACTGCCCTACGGACCATCAGTTCCTTGATCTTGCCAATGGCCTTGGTAGGATTCAAATGCTTAGGACAAACATCAACACAATTCATGATGGTATGGCAACGGAAGAGACGATATGGGTCTTCCAAGTTATCTAAACGTTGTGCAGTTTCTTCATCACGGCTATCAGCAATAAAACGATAAGCCTGGAGTAAACCTGCTGGACCAACAAACTTATCTGGATTCCACCAGAAAGATGGGCATGAGGTTGAGCATGATGCACACAAAATGCACTCATACAAACCATTCAACTCTTCACGCTCTTCAGGACTTTGGAGACGTTCTTTTTCTGGAGCAGGATTGTCATTCACCAAATAAGGTTTGATTGACAAATATTGCTTAAAGAACAATGTCATATCAACAATCAAATCGCGCACGACTGGCAAGCCAGGCAGCGGACGTAATGTGATCACTTTAGGCAAGGTCAACATATTGGTTAAGCAGGCTAAACCATTTTTGCCGTTGATATTCATGGCATCTGAACCGCAAACACCTTCACGACAGGAGCGACGATAAGTAATCGTCTCATCTTGCTTCTTCAAAGAAATCAAGGCATCTAACAACATGCGTTCGCCAGTAAGCTCTAACTCATAGCGCTCCATGCGTGGCGCTGCATCGACATCTGGATCGTAACGATAAATTTCAAATATACGAATATCACTCATCTCTTATCTCTCTTATCTATCTGTAGCTTAGAAAGTACGTTCTTTTGGAGGAACTGAATCTACGGTCAATGGCTTGAGTTGCACTGGCTTGTAATCTAAGCGATTGCCCTCGCTATACCAAAGCGTATGCTTCATCCAGTTGTCATCATCACGCAGTGGGTGGTCATCATGCGAATGAGCGCCGCGACTTTCTTTACGTGCTGCTGCAGAAATCATCGTTGCATTCGCAGTCTCAACCAAGTTCGCCACTTCTAAGGCTTCTATACGGGCGGTATTGAAAATTTCCGACTTATCTTTCAACCATAGGTGCTTCGCACGCTCAGTTAACTTAGCCATTTGACGAACACCTTCATCCATCAATTCCTGGTTACGGAATACGCCAGCATACTTCTGCATAGTTTTACGAATGTCATTCGCAACGTCTTGCGCGTATTCACCTGAAGTCGAATGATCAAGCGCAGCAATACGAGCCAAGGTTTGCTCACCTGCATTGGCTGGCAATGGCTTGAACTCACGATTTTTGAGATCCATACCAACGATATGATTACCGGCTGCACGACCGAACACTAACAAGTCGAGTAATGAGTTCGTGCCCAAGCGGTTTGCACCGTGAACGGATACGCAAGAACACTCACCAATCGCATACAAGCCGTTAACTAAGTCATTTGGTTTACCGTTGCCTGGCACAACTACTTGACCATTGATGTTGGTAGGAATACCGCCCATCTGATAGTGAATAGTTGGTACAACCGGAATAGGCTCTTTAGTAACGTCTACGTTAGCAAAGTTAATACCAATCTCATAAACAGAAGGCAAACGCTTCATGATGGTTTCGGCGCCAATGTGCGTTAAATCCAGCACAACATAGTCACCATTCGGCCCACAACCACGTCCCTCTTTAATTTCTTGATCCATTGAGCGGGATACGAAATCGCGGGGAGCCAAATCTTTCAAGGTAGGCGCATAGCGCTCCATGAAACGCTCACCATCTTTATTGCGCAAGATACCGCCTTCACCACGGCAACCTTCTGTCAACAATACGCCCGCACCAGCTACGCCGGTTGGGTGAAATTGCCAGAATTCCATATCTTCCAATGGAATGCCTGCGCGAGCGGCAAGACCCATACCATCGCCTGTATTAATGAAGGCGTTAGTTGATGCATCCCAGATACGGCCAGCACCACCGGTCGCCATCAATACCACTTTAGCTTCCAGAATGTATACCTGACCTGTTTCCATTTCGAGCGCAGTGACACCAACAACATCGCCTGCGTCATCACGAATTAAATCTAAGGCTAACCACTCAACAAAGAAATTGGTTTTAGCGCGCACGTTACGTTGATACAAGGTATGCAACATGGCATGGCCGGTACGGTCAGCTGCTGCGCAAGCGCGTTGTACAGGTTTTTCACCATAATTTGCAGTATGACCACCGAATGGACGCTGATAAATTGTGCCATCAGGGTTGCGGTCAAAAGGCATACCAAAATGCTCAAGTTCATACACGGCTTTGGGAGCCTCACGACACATAAATTCGATGACGTCTTGGTCGCCCAACCAGTCAGAACCTTTAATGGTGTCATAAAAGTGATAGTGCCAATTGTCTTCACTCATATTGCCCAATGAAGCACCGATACCACCTTGAGCGGCAACAGTATGTGAGCGAGTGGGAAATACCTTGGTTAATACCGCAACGTTCAGGCCAGCTTCTGCTAACTGCAAAGAAGCGCGCATACCGGAACCACCTGCACCAATAATTACCGCATCGAAACGGCGGCGTGGCAATGCTTTTTTAATCGCGGTCATCGAATTACACTTTCCACAAAATTTGTACGGCATAGGCCGCACAGGCTAGGAGATACAAAACAGATAACACTTGCAGTGTTAAACGGATGCTGACAGGCTTGATGTAATCCATCCAAATATCACGGATACCGATCCAGGCGTGATAGAACAAACTAATAAAAGCCAATAGGGTCAATAGCTTCATGAACTGGTTGCTAAATAAAGCAGACCAACCTTCATACGTTGCACTACCAGTAATGCAATAGTCAACTAACAAGACCACGGTAAAAACGACCATGACGATCGCTGTTACGCGTTGAATGATCCATTCTTTAAGGCCGTAATGTGCGCCAACTACTAGGCGCTTAGGTCCGATTTGATAAATAGGCATGAGTTTTCCTTAAATGATGTGCGCTTAGTACAAGCCGAATAATTTGAGACCCACAATCGCAGTCAATGCCACACCCAAAATAAACACGATGATGGCAGAGCGATTTGCTTCGTTTTTCTCAACGCCGATTTCCAAGTCAAGCAAGAGATAACGAATACCGGCACAGAAGTGGTGCAAGAAACACCAGATCAAGCCTAGGCAAACAATCTTGACCAACACATGTCCGGTAATAGCCTGGAAATTTTGATAGCTCAACTCAGAAGCGAGACTAAGATCCAGGAGATATAAAAGAAATGGCAGCATCAAGAACAACACTGCTCCGCTAATGCGGTGAAGGATAGAAACCTTACCAGCCCAAGGTAGGCGGTAATGAATTAATTGGGCTAAACCAATGTTCCGGAAAACCGGTTTATCTTTTTTTACTGCGTTCTGTGCATCAACCATGGGCAATCTCTATATTGAGGTGGAGGTTCAGTGTGACTTTGTTGTATCGCAACATATTCTATTGGAAACCACAGAGTCCTTGGGGATTTTTTAGCTTTTGTACTGGTTTTTACGGATGAGCTTCTCTTTATCAACTTAATTCAATTTATTTTCATAATGCTGTTCTGAAGTGTCATACCGAGCACGTCGAATTTCTACTGGTTTATTCCCGTAGGTAAAAGCCACCCTCTCAACGGAGAGCAAGGCGCTGCCAGCCGGTAAATGCAAAAGGGCAGCCAACGCATGATCAGCAGGCAGCGCCTTAATCTTTTCTTCAGCACGAACCATGTGGATCGCGTACTGGCTTTCATAAAAGGCATACATTGGACCAGGCCAAGCAATCAAGGCATTTAAAGTAAGTCCTTGAAAGCGGGCTTCTGGCAACCAAATCTCTTCAAAAACAATGGGTTTGCCAGCAAAGTTTTGTACACGATCAATGCGCAGTACAGGCTCATTTGCCTTTAATTTAAGCAACTGACTGATGTAAGGGTCCGGTTTTGCAATTTCGCAGACCAAAAACTGGTTTTTGAGATGAAATTTCTCTCCAGAATCTGGTGCGAGGCGTAAAAAACGATATTGCCAGTCTTCCTCTTGGTGAGTGGCGACAAAAGTGCCCTTCCCCTGCCTGCGTACCAATAAATTTTCGGCTGCCAGCTCATCAATTGCCTTGCGAACCGTGCCCTGGCTCACTGAATACCGTGCCGCAAGCTCCATTTCACTAGGGATAGCTTCGCCTGGAAGCCATTCAGAGGCTTGCAAACTAGCCAATATCATCGCCTTAATCTGTTCATACAGAGGGCTAAATGAGGCGGCGGGTATTGAAATAAGTGACAAATTAACTCCAGAACCTAATCAATTGGATAAAATTCATACTGATTCATGTCTTATATAAGACATCTTGACAGTGTAAATGGAAAGTCCATACACTTGAATGGATAATAGAAAAGATTTCATTAATTAACCTCAACTGGAGTTATAAGTAATGGCAAAAGCCCCAATGCGTGTCGCCGTAACCGGTGCAGCCGGTCAAATCGGATATTCCCTTCTTTTTCGCATCGCTAATGGCGACTTGTTAGGCAAAGATCAGCCCGTTATTCTTCAGTTGCTTGAAATCCCTGATGAAAAAGCCCAAAAGGCTCTTGGTGGCGTCATGATGGAGCTAGAAGACTGTGCATTCCCATTGTTGGCTGGAATGACTGCACATTCAGATCCAATGACTGCATTTAAAGATATTGATGTGGCATTGTTGGTAGGCGCACGTCCTCGTGGCCCCGGCATGGAGCGTAAAGATTTGCTCTCCGCTAATGCACAAATTTTCACAGCACAAGGTAAAGCATTAAATGCTGTTGCCAAGAAGACTGTCAAAGTATTGGTTGTGGGTAACCCAGCAAACACCAACGCTTACATCGCTATGAAATCTGCACCAGATATTCCTGCGAAGAATTTCACAGCAATGTTACGTTTGGATCACAACCGCGCCCTCTCACAGTTGGCTAACAAATTGAACAAGCCTGTTGCTGAAATCGAAAAACTCATTGTTTGGGGTAACCATAGCCCAACGATGTATCCAGACTATCGCTTTGCAACTATTGGTGGTCAGTCCGTTAAAGATCTGATTAATGATGCCGCTTGGAATAAAGATACTTTCATCCCTACAGTAGGTAAACGTGGCGCTGCCATTATTGACGCTCGTGGCCTGTCTTCAGCCGCTTCAGCTGCCAATGCCGCAATCGATCATATTCATGATTGGGTGCTTGGAACCAATGGCAAATGGGTCACTATGGGTATACCATCTAAAGGTGAATACGAAATTCCTGCTGAAGTCATTTATGGCTTCCCAGTAGTTTGTGAAAATGGTGAATACAAAATGGTTGAAGGTTTAGAAATCGACGCATTCTCACGTGAACGGATGACGCACACTCTGAACGAGTTGCTTGAAGAACAAGCAGGCGTTAAACATTTACTCTCTTAAGGACTTTAAGAATATGAAGCAATCCATCATCGCAATTAGCCTAGCTACCGCAGCCCTTTGCGGCGCTGTCAATGTTCAGGCTAATGAAGAAGTCTTTATGTGGTCCTGTAGTGATAGCAAGGCATTTAAAACTACTGGTTCTACAGAGAAAGTTCGCCTCACCTGGGAATCAAAGACTTACGATCTGGAGCGCCAAACTTCTTTACCTGGTAGCCTGCGCTACAAGAACACGACCACCGGTCATGATCTTGTAGTGTTGGGTAACAAAGCCATGCTGTTCAATATTAAATCGGGCATTCGTTTGGCTGACTTTTGCCAAACTACAGAAATGAAAACAGGTAAGTTACCGCACTTATTTGCAGGTGCAGAGCCTTTTGTTCAGAATTAAAATTAGTTATTCGCTTTGATGAAAAAGCCGAGAATTTCTCGGCTTTTTTGTTTCTGATTTCTCTAGTGCAATCAGTGAAATAAAGGCTGCTGTGTAGGTGCATCATCAGGCATCTCAGCATGAACTGCCTCACCCGATCGATCTGGGAATAAGGGTGCGCCACAGTCGTCACACAACTCAGGATCAAATAGCATGGCATGACGAAAGACGTCTTCTATGCCGGCATCACGCAAGGCATCACAGATCCTCTTAATCGGACTTTCATCATCCGATACATCATTAAGAGCGTCATTAGATACGCTTTCACGATCGTACAAAGGCCAGATAACGCCGTACATAATTTCTGATGAGCCTTTCACACTAAATGAAATTCGGTATTCATCGGCCTGCTCTTCACCAAACGCACCGACTACACAAGATAGGCCAGCCGGCAAGAGACCTAGGGCGCTCTCAAGAAAATTAGCTGCTGCCCGAATGCTTAAAGGACGCACCTGTTTGTCTGCTAAGCGGCAGTTAGTGAAATATGCCTCTGGCAACAGCAACTCAAATTCACAACCAGGTAACAAAGCCGAAACAGAATCTTGCATCGCGTTTTGCCAGCCAATCAAACTCATCCCCCGCTCAATTCTGGTGGGTGGCTCAGCCTGCCATCTAAATAATGGAGTGCCTGTTGGCGCAGTAACAGCAGCGATGATAAAACGCGGGTCGGCAAGCACCGCGATGGTTTCTGACATATCGCGCAGTTCAATTTTGATTTCACTGCCCGTAATGGCTGCGGTAGCCAAGGATTCAGTTAGTAAACGGGTTTGACAATGCGAGTGCGGCATTTGATCAATGCTATAAAGCCAAGGAACAATCGCCAAGCGGGTCTCTGGCGATGCAATAGCGCCATGCAAGGCCGCTGCAGTAGACTCAACTGCACTAATGGACAAAGGTCCTGAAGGAATTTGGTAGCGGGTATGGGCAACCATCGGTAGCGCGAGTAAAAGCACATCCCATTGCTGGCCATCATGCTCCATCACCAAGGACTCAGCCAAGGTTTCGGCGCTATCGGCCAGCACTTCAAAGGCCAGCGTATTAATGCGAAAGGTTTGATCTAAAGCGGCATCAATCACATTTTGATTTTGACTCTTCAACAAGCGCATTAAACGAAGGTTTAAACGCTCTTCCCAAAATAGATCTTCAATTTGACTTCCTGATGCCGCTAGGGAAATGGAATCGGCTACTAAACGCTCCACATCTGGTGAAGAACGTTGTGATGCTTTGGTGCGATGAACAGCCATGTTTATTTTTTCTCCGCACGACGAAAAACAGGTTTACCAGGCTTGGATTCAGAGGCTACAAATTGATAGCCATCCAAGTTAAATCCTTTGAGATCTTCTGGATTGCTAATGCGATTTTCCACTACATAACGCGCCATCATGCCACGGGCCCGTTTTGCATAGAATGAAATGATTTTGTATTTACCGTCTTTGGCATCTTGAAATATCGGAGCAATCACGGGGCATTCCAGCGCATTGGCTTGAACCACTTTGAAATACTCTTCAGAAGCTAAGTTGAGTAAGACTGGTTTCTTTTGTTTATCCAAAATGGACTTTAAGGAGTTGGTCACTCGATTACCCCAAAAAGCGTATAAATCCTTCCCTCTGGCATTCTTAAAAGACGTACCCATTTCTAGGCGATATGCCTGCATCAAGTCCAAGGGTCTGAGCGCACCATATAAGCCAGACAAAATCCGAATATGCTCTTGGGCAAACTCAATCGCCTTGGGATTAAGGGTCTTGACGTCAAAACCATCATAGACATCCCCATCAAAGGCGTAAATGGCAGGTTTACTGTTTTCCTCGGTAAATTTCTTGGACCAATCACGATATCGACCCACATTTAAGGCCGCTAACTGATCTGACAGACCCATGAGATTAGCGACCTCTTGGGGTGCCAATTGCTTTAGATCGGCAATGAGCTTAGCCGATTCAGACACAAATTCAGGCAAGGTTGAAGACTTCACCTTGACGGCTGTTTTGTAGTCAAGGGCTTTGGCGGGAGAAAGGACGATCAGCATGGCACAATTTAAATATGTATTTCATCCATTCTAGCGACTACCCATCTTATTTGCCTTAATCTGCCTGCATGGACCCTATTCAGCCCTCCACCCCGCATTTTCCTAGCCGCCTTCCCAAAGTGGGGACAACCGTATTTACGGTGATGTCGGCACTGGCAAGCAAACATCAAGCAATTAATTTGGGGCAAGGCTTTCCAGACTTTCCTTGTGATCGACATCTGATTGACTATGTCAATCAGGCAATGCTGGCAGACCTAAATCAATATCCCCCGATGATTGGTGTGGCCGAGCTGCGCAATGGAGTAGCCCAAAAGATATCTCAGTTATATGGCCATCACTATGACCCAGATACAGAGATTACGATTACTGCCGGTGGTACACAAGGTATTCTGACGGCTGTTTTGGCTTGCGTAGGGCCAGGCGATGAAGTCATCATTCTTGAACCTGCTTACGATAGTTATCGCCCTTCCATCGAGTTGGCTGGTGGTAAAACGATAGCGATTTCTTTGCAAGTGCTGCGGGATGCCAATGGTCAAGTCAATTCATATGAAATCCCCTGGATAGCATTAGCAAATGCAATCAATCCAAAGACCCGCTTAATCATCATCAATACGCCACACAACCCGACGGGTATGGTGTGGACAAAGTCAGACTTAGATGGTTTGGCTGACCTAGTAAAAGATAGTCATGCGTTAATTTTGAGCGATGAAGTGTATGAGCATATGGTCTATGACGGCCAGAAACATCACAGCGTGGCATCTCACCCTCTTTTGGCTTCCAGAAGCTTTGTGATCTCGAGCTTTGGTAAAACCTATCACGTTACCGGCTGGAAAGTGGGCTATGTTGCCGCCCCTGCCGCCATGATGACAGAGTTTCGCAAGGTACATCAGTTCAATGTATTTACTGTGAACACGCCCATGCAATATGGTTTAGCAAGGTATCTTAAAGAAGAGCAGCATTACCTTAGTCTTCCTGCTTTTTATCAAACGAAGCGGGATTTTTTCCGTGCAGGTCTTGAAAAAACCCTATTTAAGTTACTGCCAAGCCCAGGCACCTATTTTCAATGCGTTGATTATTCACGCTTACCGATTCCCGAAGCCAAATTATCAGAAGCGGAATTTTGTTCGTGGCTTACTGCTGAAAAAGGAGTCGCTGCAATTCCAGTTTCGGCATTTTATGAAGAAGCTGTGGAGTCGGGCGTGATCCGTTTTTGTTTTGCAAAACAAACCCTCACATTAAGCAATGCATTAGAACGCTTGCAATCACTCTAGAAAAGACAAGGGATTTAAAATGGCTACAGGCAAAGCAACTAAAGATGTCATCGATGTATATAGCTGGCCAACACCCAATGGCCATAAAGTCCACATCATGCTCGAAGAGTGTGGTTACAAACTAGACAAGGATTGGTTTGCACACCCGATTGATATCAGCGCTGGCGATCAGTTTTCAAAAGAGTTCCTGGCTATCAGCCCAAATAACAAGATTCCTGCCATCACCGATCCCCATGGGCCTGATGGGAAGCCGATCCATCTATTTGAATCAGGCGCCATTCTGGTGTACCTTGCTGGCAAAACTGGCAAGTTTCTCCCAAAATCCACTCGAGCCAAATATGAAGTGTTGCAGTGGCTGATGTTCCAAATGGGTGGATTAGGCCCGATGTTGGGACAAAATCACCATTTCCGCCTTTATGCTCCTGACAAAATTGAATACGCCATCAATCGTTATACAAATGAAGCAAAACGTTTGTATAGTGTTTTGGATCATCAATTGAAAGATAATCCTTATATTGCCGGTAAATCCTACTCCATCGCTGATATTGCGATTTTTCCTTGGACTCGGAATTGGAAAAATCAAGGTATTGAAATGAACGAGTATCCGCACTTTAAAAGGTGGTTTGAAATGATTGGTGAACGTCCCGCCGTTAAACGTGGCGTTGAAGTACTCACTGCTCATCGCAAACCCTTGACTGATAACAAGGCTAGAGAGCAATTGTTTGGTTCAACCCAGTATCAAAAAAGGAAATAGCATGAAGATTCAATCTGTCGGAGTCATTGGCGCGGGCACCATGGGAAATGGCATTGCCCAAGTATGTGCAGTTGCTGGACTAGACGTAGTGATGGTTGACATCAATGATGCCGCTGTAGAGCGTGGCCTTGCCCAAATTAGCAAAAGCTTAGACCGTTTAGTGAAAAAGGAAACATTGACTGCCGAAGGTAAAGAAGCTGCTTTAAAAAGAATCAAAGGCAGCACTTCTTATGAGGATTTCAAAGGCCTGCAATTGGTGATTGAAGCAGCCACAGAAAATCAAGCCATCAAGGAAAAGATCTTGCATCAAGTCGATGAGATCGTTGGGAAAGATACCATCATCGCCACCAATACATCATCTCTATCAATTACCAAATTAGCTGCACTTGATTCCACACCTGGTCGCTTTATTGGTATGCACTTTTTTAATCCGCCACCATTAATGGCATTAGTTGAAGTCATTCGTGGTTTGCAAACCAGCGATGAAACGCATGCAGCGATTATTGATATGTCTGAGCGCATTGGTAAAGTACCAGTAACGGTTAAAAATTCTCCCGGATTTGTGGTCAATCGCATCTTGTTGCCCATGATTAATGAAGCCTTCTTTGTTTTATCAGAAGGACTTGCTAGCCCTGAAGATATCGATGCTGGCATGAAATTGGGTTGCAATCAACCCATAGGCCCGCTAGCCTTAGCTGACCTCATCGGACTAGATACCTGCTTAGCTATCATGGATGTGTATTTTGAGAACTTCAAAGACTCTAAATACCGTGCATGTCCACTCTTGCGTGAAATGGTGGCCGCTGGATATCGAGGCCGCAAATCCGGTC
>CAIKGX010000028.1 GCA_903827075.1 uncultured beta proteobacterium
CACTCTCAAACGACTCAATATCCGCGAAGCTTCTGTAAACCGAAGCAAAACGAATGTAAGCCACTTTATCTAGGCGTTTGAGCTCGCGCATGACCAATTCGCCAACCCGTTCGCTGGGGATTTCTTTTTCGCCAAGACTCATGAGTTTTTCCTCTATCCGCGCAATCGATTCATCAACCGAGTCCGATGAAACTGGTCGCTTGCGTAAAGCCAACTTAATGGAGTCTGCTAATTTGGTGTGGCTGTACTCCACCCGGCTGCCGTTTTTCTTCACAATAGCAGGTAAAACCAACTCCACACGCTCGTAGGTTGTAAACCGTTTATCGCACTTCGAGCAGCGACGGCGACGGCGAATCGTATCGCCCTCATCCGATACCCGGGTATCTAAAACCTGGGTATCGTCGTTATGGCAGAAGGGGCAGCGCAATGAGGGCTTTCGTCAATCGTGTGTGGCTTAACCGTAAACGGGGAAACGTTTTGTCAGCTCAGAGACTTGCGCACGCACCTTGGCAATGTTCTCTGCATCATTGGGATTATCTAAAACGTCCGCAATGAAATGGCCCACTTGTCGCGCTTCCGCCTCTTTAAATCCGCGGGTAGTCATCGCTGGTGAACCCAAACGAATACCACTAGTCACCATCGGTTTTTCTGGGTCGTTGGGTATGCCATTCTTATTGCAAGTAATGTGGGCTTCACCCAATACGCGCTCAGCTTCTTTGCCGGTCATTTTCTTGGCACGCAAATCTACCAACATCACGTGAGAATCGGTTCCACCTGAAACAATGCGCAGACCGCGCTCAATTAAAGTCTGGGCCAAAGCTTTGGCATTGGCTACCACTTGCTTTTGGTAATCTTTAAATCCAGGTTCTTGCGCTTCTTTAAAAGCCACTGCCTTAGCAGCAATCACGTGCATCAATGGGCCGCCTTGCAGACCTGGAAATACTGCTGAGTTGATTGCCTTCTCATGCTCAGCCTTCATCAAGATAATGCCGCCACGGGGGCCGCGCAAACTCTTGTGAGTCGTTGAGGTCACAATGTCAGCATGCGGTACTGGATTGGGATAAACGCCTGCAGCAACTAAGCCAGCATAGTGGGCCATGTCGACCATAAAAATCGCGCCCACTTCTTTAGCCAATTTACCGATACGCTCAAAATCAATCTTTAATGAATAGGCTGATGCACCAGCAATAATCAATTTGGGTTTGTGCTCACGAGCCAAACGCTCCATCTGTTCGTAGTCAATGGCTTCGTTCTTATCCAAGCCGTACGCAATGGGGTTGAACCACTTGCCACTCATATTCAAAGCCATGCCGTGGGTTAAGTGGCCACCTTCAGCCAAGCTCATCCCCATAAAAGTGTCACCGGGCTTCAAGAATGCTAAAAACACGGCTTGATTGGCAGATGCGCCGCAATGGGGCTGTACGTTAGCTGCCTCAGCACCAAATAAGGCCTTCACACGATCGATTGCCAATTGCTCAGCCACGTCCACGAACTCACAACCACCGTAATAACGCTTACCTGGATAGCCTTCAGCGTACTTATTGGTCAACTGGGAGCCTTGAGCCTCCATGACTGCTGGGGAGGTGTAGTTCTCAGAAGCAATCAACTCAATATGGTCTTCTTGACGTTGATTCTCGTTCTGAATTGCTGCCCATAAGGCTGGATCGGTTTTGGCTAAAGTATTTTGGCGGTCAAACATGGTGATAATCCTGAGGTAGTTGGCTTGCTTAAGTAAAATCAACCTACATCATACAAAATCCCCCAATGAACCCTACACAAGACCTCTCCTTTCTCTCCCTAGTCCTGAATGCCAGCCTATTAGTCCAGCTGGTAATGTTGTTATTACTCGGGATGTCCGTGGCCTCCTGGACCATCATTTTTAAGAAAACCGCCATTTTGCGTGGCGTTAGACGCGATACAGAGCGCTTTGAGCGCGATTTCTGGTCGGGTGGCGACCTCAATACCCTATTGGAGGCTGCGCAGCGTAACACTCGTACTGACGCGGTTTTGGAGCATATCTTCGAGGCAGGGATGCAAGAGTTCAGGAAAGTGCGAGAAATTGATGCTGCCCGTCGTGCCATGAAAGCAACCTACCAACGCGAAATGGACATGTTGGAGGCGAATCTGCCTTTTTTAGCATCCGTTGGCTCAGTCTCTCCTTATATTGGTCTGTTTGGCACCGTCTGGGGCATCATGCACGCCTTTCGAGGCTTGGCTAACGTACAAAACGCCACCCTTTCTGCAGTTGCCCCTGGTATTGCAGAAGCCTTGGTTGCCACGGCAATTGGTTTATTTGCTGCGATTCCTGCAGTAGTTGCTTATAACCGTACCGCTACCGATGTAGACCGCCTGTCGATTCGCTTTGAGACTTTCATTGAAGAGTTCACCAATATCTTGCAACGTCAAACTTCAGGCAAATAAATATGGCCGGCTCTTTAAAAAGATCCTCGAAACGTCGGGCAATGTCTGACATCAATGTAGTTCCTTACATTGATGTGATGTTGGTACTGCTGGTGATCTTTATGGTCACCGCGCCAATGGTCAATCCGGGTGTCGTGAATTTACCTACCGTTGGTGGCGCCAAAGTGCAATCTTTGCCACCGGTCTTTTTAACCATCGATGCCAATGAGAACGTGATCGTTCGTAAAGATGGTGAGCCAGTACAAACGCTCAATAAATTTGAGCTAGGCGCTTTTGCGCGTACGCAAGCTGAAAAATCAAATGAGCAACCTGTAGTACTTGCTGCAGATAAATCCATCAAGTATGAAGTCGTGATGGAAGTGATGTCCAAGCTCAAAGAGAATGGCGTCAAACGGGTTGGTCTTGCAGTCAAGAGTCAATAAGCGATCGTTATTACGTGTCCATGAATAGCGCACAAACGTTTCACTCTGAATTTACACGAGGGCGTCTTACTAAAAACGAAAGTACGAAACGTGCTTTTAGTTTCTCCTTGGTCGTTCATTTAGGCTTACTGGC
>CAIKGX010000029.1 GCA_903827075.1 uncultured beta proteobacterium
ACTTGTGATTGGTGGAGCCGATGGTGCATTTGGTGCAGGGGGTGCTTTAGCTCCCGTTGCTTTTACTGAATCACCACCTTGACCTGGACGAAAGGCCAGCATACGCAAAAGTGTCATGGCAAAACCTGTTTGCTCATCTGGCGCAAGCGATAGGTCGGGACGGCTAGTGATGCTAATTTGGTAGAAGAGTTGCGCTTCTTCTTTAGTAAGTAAGCCAGCCAGACGATGAATCTCTCCTGCCTCTGGCCAGTCTTCTAAAACAGATTCTGGAACAATTTGGGCTGCAGCAATCTTCTGAATAAGGCTAGATAAATCTGCCAAAGCTAATGAGAAAGACATACTGCGCTCACCCATCTCATTACTAATCGCTAATAGTGTTGCACCATCTTTGACAATGAGGGAATCTAAAATGCGAATGAGGTAAGCATCATCGAGCGTACCAAGCATGCCACGCACCGCGTCTTCAGAAATTTTGCCCGCAGCATAAGCAATAGCTTGGTCGGTCAGTGATAAGGCGTCGCGCATCGAACCTTGAGCGGCTTTGGCTAATACGCGTAATGCATTGGTCTCGTAATCGACTTTTTCAGCGGCGAGCACTTTTTCTAAGTGCTCAACAATCAGTGGTACTGGCATTTGCTTGAGATTGAACTGCAAGCAACGCGACAAGATAGTCACGGGGATCTTTTGGGGATCAGTAGTCGCCAGAATAAACTTCACGTGCTCTGGGGGTTCTTCTAGCGTTTTGAGCATGGCATTAAAGGCATGATTGGTGAGCATGTGCACCTCGTCAATCATGTAAACCTTATAACGGGCATTACTGGGTGCGTAAGCAGCTTTCTCTAATAGAGCCGCAATATCATCGACCCCACGATTACTCGCCGCATCCATCTCAATATAGTCAACAAAGCGCCCAGCATCGATTTCTAGGCAAGCAGGGCATTTACCGCAAGGCTCTGAGGTCATGCGACCTTTACCGTCCTCACCAGTGCAATTGAGGGCTTTGGCCATAATTCGGGCAATCGTGGTCTTTCCTACCCCACGAGTACCCGTAAAGAGCCAGGCGTGGTGTAGCCGGCCTTGATCCAAAGCATGGGTTAAAGCCTTAACCACGTGGTCTTGGCCAACTAATTGGGAGAAAGTTTTAGGGCGCCACGAACGGGCTAAAGCCAATGCTGTCATGTCATCCATTCTAACAAGCTAAAATGGAATTGGATGGGCCTCCTCGCATGGTGGTTTGGACAACCTGGTCAGGTCGGGAACGAAGCAGCCAAACCCAACACTGTCAGTGCCGGGGGTCAGGCTCATCCACCCTGCTTTCTTGGAGTCACACTAAGAAATCAGCCCCATTTACAGTAATCCATTTATTTACACGGCTCAATAGAGCCTGGGCTTGTTTGATAGCCTCATCCAACATGGCATTGCTCACGATATCCCCCGAATAATCAATCACGTTGCGCTGTTTACGCAGTTGATCTAAGGTAATCAGAGTGGATGTGTCGACGCCCATGGTGTGCACCAAACTTTGAATGATAGTTTGATGGTGGCCTGGCTTACTGGTGAGTACTCGGTAGCCGTGTGCTTGTAGCGCTGCACTTGATGCTTGAGTAATGGATTTATATGCCAAATCAAAACGCCCTTCATTACTGAGCTCCTTGACTTGCGCATCTTTCAAACTAGCTTGGGAAGCCTCTAACAAACGTTGAATGCTGAGCTTGTTACGCTCTATAGAATCAAGCGTTACCCCGATGAGATTTTTTAACAAGATGTGTGTCTCCATTGATAAGCAGATCATGCTCATTGCCAATGATGTATAGCTTTGGTTTGCTTAATACATCACGGATGAAGGCTCCATTATCTTGTACGAGCTTTGTCCAATCCTTACTAGTAAAGACCTTGGGGTTAATCTCTCTTCTGAGTATTTCTTGATATGGGTGAAGAGTTGCAACTATCTCACTAAATTCAAGGTCACCAATAATCATAATGTCGACATCACTACCAACAGTCGATTGACCCCCTGCAGTAGATCCAAATACAAATGCACATTGAATCTGATTCTCATGAGGCAGCAACCCCTGTAGAAGAACATCAACTAGGCCACTGGTTTTTCTCAAAATACTCGCTAACTCTTCGAAGATTGGGCATGAGCGATTCGCTTGGTAATGGGTTTGGTTGCCGATCTTTTTTACCGTTACCAGTTCCGCTTGCTCAAGCTTCATCATTTCTCGTTGCAATGTTCCTGGCGCAGTTCCTGTTAAGCGTGCGATTTGACGCAAGTAATAAGCCTGATCGGGATGCAATAAAAGTAGACCCAATACGCGACTGCGGTATTGACTAAAGAGGATTGATGAAAGCGTAGACATGGGCCATATATTGCCTTAATGTCGCTTTATTAGCAACATTTGTTGCTTATTTAGCAACAAATTAAGATAGCGCAGTATTTGACCCTGTTACAGGATCTTGAAGACCTTGAAGAATCCCCAAATGATCCAAATAATCATCAAAACGAGAGCATTCCGGGAACCCATCGCCAATCTAAATAAGCGCATTCGCTTGTGGATACACTCAATAGTCACTTGCAAGCTAAGCCCTCCTTTTGGGTGAAAAGTTCAGCGTAGAGGTTAACAGGTATATGGGCTAGAGGGCATTAGATGATTTAGATGTAAGTGTGGGTGTATTCAAGGCACAATCAATCCTCTTCCAAAAATATCTAAAGCTCTTATGCCCCAAGCCATTATTTTCGATGTTGAAGCAACCGATAAAAATGATGCCGTCATCATTGAAGCCGCTTATTTAGAAGTCACCTCTATTAATCCACTGACAGTGGCTAACCCTTGGGTGCAGCGTTATAACCCTGGTAAGCCAATTAGCTTGGGCGCTTTAGCTACTCATCACATCATGGATGAAGAGTTGGTTCATTGCCCAGCAAGTAGCTCGTTTAGATTACCTGCGGGCACTAAGTACATTATTGGTCACAGTATTGATTTCGATTGGGAAGCGATTGGCAGCCCTGAGGTCAAACGTATTTGTACTCTGGCACTTTCTCGAAGTCTATGGCCTGAACTCGATAGCCATACTCAAAGCGCTCTTCTCTATTTCTTTGAAAGAGCCACAGCCAGAGAGCAACTACGTGATGCCCATAGCGCATTAGCGGATGTATGGATCTGTTCTAAGGTTCTGGGCCAGATTATTGAAAAACTCCGCCCTAGCTCTTTAGATACCTTATGGGAAATGTCAGAGAAAGCACGCGTGCCGACCATCATGCCTTTTGGCAAACACAAAGGTGAACTCATTAGCCAAATACCAGCTGACTACAAACGCTGGGCGCTGACCTTAGATAACATTACAGGCTATCTGCGCAAAGCTTTAGAGGCTTAATACTGCCTTTACGAGGGAATAAGGAATCCGTGATTTCCTTATTCCCCTGCTAGGTCTGCTGCTTTTTTCTACCGCTTCGCTTTGTACTGCTTACCGATACTTGCGATTGAAATTCTGTTTATTCATGCGCTCATGACGCTTGGTACTTTTCAATACGGCGCAGTAAGACAAAATCATGATCACTGCGAGTGAGATGCCGTTAAAGTTATTTAATAGTTCCATTTGTTTTCTCCTGATGTATTTTTTTGCTTCATTGACTACTTATTGCGCTACTGGTAATTCATCCCACCGCGTGGTGTAGTTTGGTGACTTATTGCCTGATCTCATTTGCCAGTCTTGCTTAGTTCCTGATGCTGCTGATCTGATAACGGCATTCCCAAAACGGCTGTTGATGGAGTCCATGGCTTTCATGAGGCCGGCCGATTTACCTTTAACTTCCATGTCATCAAATAAGGATTGCTGGACTGTGGGCTTATCTGCCAAGAGGTTAAACATCACTCCCGCTTTCTTGTACTTAAAGCCTGCTTGGTAGATTTGTTTTAAACCCTTGAGTGCTGCCCTAGTGAGCATTAAGGTGTTATCACTGGGGTCTGCCAGTGCGATAGTGATGCTTTGGTGATGCTGTGGCTCGTGTGGTTTAAATGGATTAGTCTGAATAAAGATGGTGAGCGCGCCCGTTACCGATTTTTGTGCCCTCAGTTTTTCTGCCCCTCTAGCAGCATGCGTTGCTACTGATTCGGCTAACTCTTCCATTAATGTAACGGGCTTGCCAAAACTGCGGGAAGAAACGATTTGTTGTTTAGCTGGTGCCACTTCTTCTAGCTGCAAACAAGACACACCACGCAACTCATAGCAAATGCGCTCCATTACTATGCCAAACTGCTGTCGCATAGTTTGGGGTGGGCTTTGCAAGAGATCAAAGACTGTATGAATGTGGAGCTCTTTGAGTTTTTTAGCGGTCTGCTTACCAACACCCCATACCTCCCCCGCCGCCGTCTCTGTCATCCACTGATACAGGTCTTCTTTAGGCATGGAGTCCACATCACACACGCCGGCAAAGATTTTGTGTTTCTTTGCCAAATGATTGGCTAACTTGGCAAGCGTCTTGCTCGCACCAATACCCACACAAACAGGTAAGCCAGTGGCGTCTTTGACTTCTTGCTTCATGATGTGACCCAAGCTTGCGGGATCGGCATACTGCTGAAGCACAGTCTCAATGGCTAAAAAACTCTCATCAATACTGTAGACCTCTAAGCTTGGTGTGAACTTTTTCAACACCTCCACTACCCGACTACTCATATCGCCATACAGCGTGTAGTTAGATGAATAAGCGGCAATGCCATGCTTCTTGGCTAGCTCTTGCATCTGAAACCATGGGGTACCCATTTTTACACCCAGGGCCTTGACTTGCGCACAACGCGCTACTGCGCAGCCATCGTTATTTGAGAGCACTACCATGGGCACGTTTTCCATCTTGGGGGCAAAGACACGCTCACACGATACGTAAAAGTTATTCACATCGACGAGGGCAAAGATCTTTGTCATACGGCTTTACCGTTTCTGCCACTCGAGTGGCTGTACTTGCGCACTACACCAACCACTACACCCCAGATCTGGAGCTCACTGCCCTCATTAAAGGTAATCGGTTCAAAACTGGGGTTCTCGGGTTGAAGTTCAATACGGCCGCGTAACTGATACAGGCGTTTAATGGTGTACTCGCCATCGACTACCGCCACAACGATGTCTTTATGTTTGGGCTTTAAGGCTTTATCAACCACCACCTTGTCTGCATCACAAATACCTGCGCCCATCATGGAATCACCTTTAACGGTGAACATGAAGGTAGCCGGCTTGTTTTGGACTAAATAGTGGTTTAAATCGAGGCCTTCTTCCGCATAATCAGCCGCTGGACTCGGAAATCCTGCTGAAATTCGATGGCTCAGGAGCGTGAACTCAAAGGCGCCATACGCGACCAAGCCTTGTGGGGCTTGGCTGAGGGTGCCAACTAGAGCGGTATTGGGAAGTGCTAGAAGTGCCATAAGTCCTAATATACTGTATATCCATACAGTATATCAATACCCAGCACTCATTTTTTTAGAGACCCCGCTAAGGAGCCTCTAAAGATGTCGCTTTTTAGCTCTTTTTAGCTGCTTTCTTGGCGGGAGCGCTGCCCTGAGAAAGATTGCTGACGTTTTGTACGCTCTGCTCAAAATTACTAAAGGAATCTGCCATAGCAGCACGCATCAGTTCAAAATTTTGCAATGCCATGCCAAATGGATCCTTAAAGGCTGAGGCGTACGCTTCTACACCCATGGGGGCATTCCTAGGGGTATTTTGGGTGGCATCGTTCACAAAATGAATGAGGTCTTCCTTGGCCTCTTCCATCAAGGCCTGGGCAATCTTCGCGAGCTCTTGATTGCCACTACCTAAAGCCTTCAGTACCGCAGTTTGGTATTGCATCACTTCCTTGGCTGCATCTTGCAGTACTTGTGCATGCACCATGTCAAAAGCAGATTTAGGGTCTGATGTCTTCAGTAACTCTGAAACCTTTTGCTGAAATAAGGCCGCCATTTTTTGTGCAGCCTCTTGATTTATTTTTGCAATTTCTTCTGCTTTGCTTGCCGCCACCACCCCCATTGCTTTGGATGCCTCTAATGCCCTGCTCTGTTGAGCAACCACATTTAAATCAAATGGATTCTTATTCATAAAGCTTCCTCTCTATAGAAGTAAAGCGATCGGGGTGATTGGGGCAAGCAAGATGCTGCTCCTCCCTCAATCTACTCCCAATTTTTAGGTCTTTTTATAGAGAAATACCATTAGAGAATGAGATCCTCTAGCTCAGCGGCGCTAAGGCTGCCCCTGCGGGTCTCTTATAGCGGTTGTAAGACCAGAGATACTGAGAAGGACTTGCAAGAATCATTTTTTCAAAATAGCCATTCATGACCGTGCATGCCTCAATAGAGCACTTGGGGTATTTCTCGGTCATGAGCTCGGTTTTAATGAGCCAACCCCTGCCAAAACTCAGTCTCTGAGCACTTACAAAGAGTGTGGCTACATTATTTTGACGGGTCAGCTTTGCTGGAAAGGATGTGGTGTAAGCGTACTGATTAAAAAACTTAGCCCAGATACCATCGCCTACGCTGGGCACCTGGTCAGCCAGGATACCCACCACCTCACCACTTTGCAGTGCCCGCTTAATTTTTCGAACGCCCCCCAGATTGGCTTCTACGAATTCCATCTGGGGATGCAGGCGACTTTTGAGCATCAGCGTATTGACCCAGGATTTTCGGGCGGGTCGGTACATCACTGTCGCCTTCATATGCTCTGCAAAAATACGGGGAACGATTTCAAAACCGCCTAAATGCGAAGCCAAAATAATCAAGCCTTGACCATTTTTAGATAAGCTAATAATTTGCTCTATGTCTTGGATGGCTGCTTTTTTCAAAGCTGACTGAGGGTGGCGCCAAATCCACAGAGTATCGGCAAACATCATTCCAGAATCACATGCTACCCGCCAAGGTGCAAAAGCAAAACCCGAGTAACTGGCTGCACTCTGAAGATTGCTATTAAGCCGAGTCCTGTACCGAGGGGAGCTGATATAGATTAACAGACCAACTCCTGCACCAATGAACTGTAGAAGAACTAGTGGGAGCGAGCTAAAGAGTCTCAGTATGAAATACAACATTGGCCATTCTAGACGCTTTAAGTAAAGCATCTGCTAGTCCTAGCTTAAGCGCCCTCAGGGGCCCTAAATTAGGGTATGGCAATCACTTTACTGGTAATTTAGATCAGCAAGAGAAAGAAAAGCGATAAATAAAGCCACTAAGATCACAATTGCCAGCACGCGAATGAATTCACCCAAGCGATAAAATCGAGATTTTCCTGCGCCGGCATGATAAATCTCAGCCGCAGCTGTTGATTTCTTAAGACGTTCTAAATATTCTTTTAACCAAACCTCATCAGCACCAGCTAAAAATACCAAAGCATCATCTGGCTGATATTGAATCAATTTCTTATATTCAGATAATGTCAGTCGCGGTAGATTAAGAGCAATCAGCTTCTCATTCTCCGCCTTCCAACCATTGGCTAAAGACTCCATCGCTTTCGCCCTATCTGCATATTTCTGATTATCAGCCTCAAGCTGAGCCAGGCGGGCTTTTTGCGATGGATTTTGATTCATCCACATAGCTTATCGCAAAATTGCGAACTCATCAGATGCCCTGTGCGGCCCTCAGCATATTGGCAGCAGGCGTAGGGATCTTGGCTGACTTGACATCGAGCTCAATCACACCTGCAATCATCTCCGCAGTACAGGCAGACAAAGTCCAGCCAAGGTGGCCATGGCCAGTGTTGTAGTAGACATTAGGCAAAGAACCTTTGCCCACCCGAGGCAACATATTGGGCATCATAGGGCGTAGGCCTGCCCAAGGAACTACCGAACGTGTACTCACTTCTGGGAAGCATTCCTGCACCCAATCTACTAGAGGCTTGATGCGGTCAGATCGAATATCACGATTCTCCCCATTAAATTCTGCTGTGCCTGCTACCCGGAAACGATCTATGCCTAAACGGCTAGTCACTAATTTAGTTTCATCGTCTAACAAGCTGACGTTGGGAGCGCCGGCTTGGCTAGCGGCATCGTTCAAATTGACGGTGATGGAATACCCTTTTACTGGATATACATTGACGCGGTCACCTAACTGCGCAGCTAAATTGCGACTACCAATACCAGCGCACACCACGACATTGTCAAACTCCAAACTCTCTAGTTGTTCATCTTTTTTCAGGGTTATCTTAATGCAGGCACCATCCGATTTAATGGCCGCTACCTCATGGTCATAAATCATCTTGACGCCCAACCTCTCGGCAGCCAACGATAGCCCATAAGTAAATTTATGGATATCTCCTGTGGAATCACTTTCGGTGTAATAGCCACCATAGTAATTTCCAGAAAGCGTAGGTTCAATTTGCTTCATTTCTGCAGGAGTGACTGCCTGACGAGGCAATCCACCAATGGCTAATAGTTTGGAGACTTCACCTGCATGATCAAAGCCGGCCTTATCACGATAGATATGTAAGATGCCTTCTTTTTTCAGATCAAAATCAATAGACTCATTTTGAGCCCAAGCAAACAGATGCTCTCTGGCGGCAATAGCCATCTTGGCTGTTTGAATGGTATTGGCCTTGTAATGAGGAATGGCCGCAATAAATTCGGCAAACCAGGAAGCCTTATGCCAACTAGGCGTCATATTGACTAGTAGAGGAGCGTCCTTTTTAAAAACCCATTTGAGGCCTTTATAGATCGTTCCCCAGTAGTTCCATACTTCAGCATTAGATACTGAAAGCTGACCCCCGTTAGCAAACGAGGTTTCCATACCAGAGTAACGATTGCGCTCAATGAGAGTCACACTAAAGCCGCGTTTTGCTAAAGCATAGGCTGTGGTAACGCCAGTAATACCGCCACCAATAATGACAAATGATTTCATATACAGATCCAAACAGCGCCGAGGGTTAGGCCTATGAGCAACAAGCTCAATAAGCGCCCCCTCTGTTTTGGACCTGAGAGATTCACAAATTCAATAGAATTTGCTTGCTCCTGCGGTGCTTTAGCTGACGTACACTAAAGACTCTTCAGAGTTTTAAGTGATATCGGTTCTTTTGCCTGAGAGTTTCCGGGGCGGTTGCTCCTTCGGCGCTTCGAACGAATCGGAGTCTCTCCCGATATCAATCCTAATAATTACAACGATTTATTGTAATAAACTTTAAATTCACTGTCAAATAAATAAGTGATGAGAACCAAAAACCACCCGTATGAACTGACCCCAAGAAGTTGGACAGTTCACGTAGGTGGTTTTCTAAAGAAAGATCCAAGCTCAGTGGGCATTACCCCTGTAAAGCAAAGATACTACTAGCCAATTACTTGTCGAGCTTAACCGTTACTCCGCTAGCACTCAGGTTTAACTGAAGACCTTCAGATGTACTGGTTAAACGCATAATGACACCATTCTCATTCTTCAAAACAGTACCGCCGACACCGCCACCTAAAGTAATGCTGCTTTCTAACTTGCTGAAGGTGCCAGGAAATTTGGATAGCTCAGGCAAGTCATAAACTTCACCGGCTGCAGATAACTTCGATACGCCCACATTTGCACCCAAGCTCACGCCGCTAATCTTAAATGGATATTTCTTTCCTTGATAAGTTAAAACACCGCCGCCAGTACTACCGCCGACGATCAATGCAAACTGAGTTTCATTAATACTCACTGTGCCAGATGGTTTTTTAGGAGCATCAGCAGCTACGGCACCTAAACTCAAAATTCCCAAACTGAGAATTAAGGAAGTAATTACTTTACGAATATTGAACATTGATTTCTCCAAAGTGGGTTGCGCTTAATGAAATGGATGCGCACAGCAATATTGCCAGAATCAGCTTACTACATCTAGCCTGTATTTGAGAAGAAATGACCTCTAAAAGCGATTTTGGCTTAGCAAAATGCAAAGGCCAGAATGGCTGGATCATCTAGAAAAGTATTGGATGCATAAATACTGACGCGGTATAGCCAAGGATGGACTATTTCAATCAAGCGAGTGAAGTGCTCCATCAATTATGCTGCAATAAGGTCAGCGTAAGCAATGCACAGCCACTGTGCATCGACTCTTTTCCAGACGCTTATACGTGGTGAAAAGTTTGGTGACAACTCTTTTCCATCTCTAAATTCGGTGGTGGCTAACCAAAAACTCACAATGACATTGTCCCCTGCTTGAGTCACCTTGAAATCTTTAAATGTCACTGGGCCTAAATTCATCTGCTTCATTAAGGTCATGGCCTGAGCGCGATCACAGGAACCTTGAGAACTTACAAACTGACAGGCTGGGTCCAACATCTTTCCCAAAGCATCCCAATTTTTATCTTGGATGTACTTTACTGAAAGCCGCTCCAACTGCTCTGCTTGAACCTCAATAGAATTGGGATGATTGTCTAGCGCCATGAAAGCCCTCTCATTGATATCTATGAATCATACATTCCCAAGTTTATGGGGTCAGTTCATAAGGTGGCTTTATTTGATTTACTGCTGATTTACTGATGCTTTAAACATCACTCATAAAATCACCACCGCCACTATCGTCCCATGAGCTTGAGCCACCATCATCCCAAGAGCTAGCATCGCGCACTCCAAAGTTAGGATCGGTTGCTGCAGGGCCTCCCACTTGATTCAGGTTAGGGTTCGTGCTTCCTGGATTACTAGCATCGTGCCCACCCATGAGATGACTAGCTAATGCTTGTCCAGCATACATTCCGGCGCCCAGAGCAGCACCCGTAGCCAAACTACCCATGAGACCACCGCCCATGCCGCCAGCAGCTGGTGCTCCTGGTACGCCAGGATAAGCAGCAGGTCCGCCAGGAGTTCCTGGATAACCAGCGCCCGGTGCGTTGTAGACCTGTACGGGCTCAGGACGATTACGACGCCTTAAGACCACAATCACTCCAACAACCAGAATAGCTATCAAACCCCAGAATAAGGGACTACTAAATACAGAGCTTGCACCAGCATTAGTCGAGACTGGAGTTGTCGCCCCTCCTGCTAAAGCTACTTGTAATTTTTGAACCGACTCTGCTTGAGCAAAAGGTAAGCCCGGCGCCAGATTTTCTGCTTTCAGAAAATGACTGCGTGCCACTTCTATCTTGCCTTCTTTGAGATAAAGCTCAGCCGCAACATAGTGCGCTTTGGCACTATTAGGATGATTTTGTAAGACCTCTTTCATCATGGCATCTGCTTTTGCCATCTGACCTGATTGAACGGCTTGATATACCTCTGGCAATGTTGCCTCAGCAAATGCGAGATTGCTAGTGAGCAACATAGTGGCCGCAAACACGCTGACCAATAGATTAATTAAGTGACGCATTTTCATCATGATTCCTTTACGGTGCTCCAGAACAAATTTCATTATCCCTATTTTGAGGGTTTTGGGGTCAAGCCCAATTCCTCTATCTATATGGGGTCTTTAAGGAGTATTTCAAGAGATCTGAGGATTACTCCATGCACTCTATTTGACCTTCAGAGGAGATTAAATACGCTTTAATCGGCTTATCCTGCCGAATTCTGCCTAATTCTTGTTTGTAGTTACTTAATTGAGATTGGTACTTCAGGTATTGCTCACTCGCTTGAGTGGGAATGGTTAACTTGTAGTCAATGATGGCTAAATGATCGTCAAACTCCACCAAACGATCTAGGCGATAGGTTTTACCTTGCCCATTCACGACATCAATCTCATTCCAGGCTTGCACCCAGTCTCCTCCAGTGAGATATTTTTTTAGGGCTTGAGTATTGATCACCTTGAGCGCTCTATCTAAAGATTTTTGCGCCTGCACTTCGTCTACATTGAACCAGTTTGCTACTTCCTGCACGCTCATCTGTGTGCTTGACTCAATGGGCACTCCAGTTTGACTACTGAGACATTCCAATAGCTTATGAAAATGCACGCCCTCTTCCAGTATCTCTGGATCAGGCACTTGATCTTTAGGGTGATTTTCGCCCTCAAATGCCTGCAAACTCAAGCCGCCCTCAATCTCTTGCTGACGTTTAATCTGATTCTCTTTTGCCAGAACCCACTCAATCACAAAGTCCTCCACCTTAAATGTCTTGGCTTGACTTTGGTCCTGTGCATTGACTTTTTCTTCTTTGATTTGAGTCAAATTGGTAGATTGCTCCATCAGATCAAAGACCGGCAAGCCTGCTTGCTCTGCCTTGCCATACCAAGAGCTTTCATCTAAACCATTGGGTGACTTTTTGGTGGGCTTGTGGGCATTTCCGCTAATCCATAAGCCTTGTCTTGCCCGAGTGATTGCGACGTATAGCAAGTTCCAATTTTCTTTATCACCGATTGCTTTTTCAGCCTCGTAGATTTCAGAGCGAGGGCTTGTTAAGGTTTTGGCTGCAAAGAGCGATAAATGCGATGGACTAGATTCCAGCGGAGACCAATCCATTAAGACGCCGTTGTAGTCTATATTGGTATCGGTATTGTTGGCATCCAACAGAATGACAAAGGGTGACTCTAAACCCTTAGCCCCATGAATAGTCATCATACGTACCCGTTTATGGCGATCTTCTTCTGACATCTGGCTATCTTCATCAATGTCGATGAGATTTTCTTCTGCGGCTATATCTACTTCACCTTCGTCGGGCGTCTCATCATCATCCCCCTGACGAATAGCGTTGATCTCGCCAATAAAACGACTCAGGCTCGGATAACGACCACCATCTTGATTCAGCGCCAACTCTAAGAAAGCATCTAAGTTTGCCAAGACTTGAGGACGGGCAATCTCTTGTGACACTGCGGCGTACTTCAAGCGCAAATTACTCTCTTGATAGATGCAGTCGAGTAAGTCATGTACGGGCAATCGCTCACCTAAGATACGCCAATGTTCTAGATAGCGAGCAGCTTGCTTCAAGATGGCATCCTGACTGTCTTGTAGTGCGTCCCACCAGTAGCGATATTCATTCGATGCCATAACAATGGCAAGTTGTTGCATTTGCTGATCGGAAAAACCGAAGATAGGACTTCTCAAAACTTGTGCCAATGGTAAATCGTGGCGTGGTGTTACTAAGACAGTTAACAGAGCGATCAAATCATCGATCTCTAGGGTATTCAGTAAACCACCCAGTCGTGAACTATCAAATGCTAAATCGGCCTCCCGCAAAGCCTGCTCATATTGAGGTAAATACCTGCGGCGCTTTACTAACAATAAAAAGTCGCTCTCTCTAGCAGAGCGCCAGATATCCTTACCATCTTGTTTATCAGCAACCAATCGCGTTGCCATAAGCCGCTTGACCAGCCTACTAATGACTTGGCCTTCTTGGTAACGCTGAGCAATACCGACGGTTAGACTCGGATCAATAATCGCTTGATCAAAGGCGTTACCGGATCTTTGGTCTAATGATTTTTCTCCGTAGGCAATCAGAGGCAAAATGTAAGCCTCCCCTTCCGTTCCATAAGATTCCTGCGGTCTATTTTCGTCACCTGCACTCCAGTCGGTCTCCTGATTGCTAAAGGGATAATCTGCAGGAATTTGCGGCCCCTGAAACACCTTTCTGACAGCCTCATTAATTTTGGGAGCATTGCGTCTCGTTCTATCCTGCTCAAGTGAAGCAGCACCTAATTCTTGCTGGAGAAATTGCTTGGCACTGACAAATAATCTGGGATCAGCTCGGCGGAATCGGTAAATCGATTGCTTGGGATCGCCCACAATGAATACGCTAGGCTTAGACGCATCCTGACCATAGCCCTCTAACCAAGCACTCAAAATTTGCCATTGCAAAGGATTGGTATCCTGAAATTCATCAATTAAAATGTGTTCATACTTTGCATCTAAGCGAGACTGCAAATAGGCGGCATTAGCGGCATCGGCCATTAACTTGCTTACGCCAATTTCTAAATCATCAAAGTCACGTACCCGCATAGCATCTTTGACTGTATTTGCGTGCTTCATCATGGCTTCACTCAGAGTGAACCAAGCCTGATTCAGTGCATACGTATCTTGCTCATTCTTCCACTCTAAATAAGCGGTAAATGTATCGCCCCAAAGTTGTTTACATGCGATGTAATCCTGCTCATCTCTATTTATCGATAGGAGATATTTTTTAGCTTCGCTCAGCGCAGTGCCATTACTGGATCGCTGCTCCAATCCCTTGGTTAAAAACGCAAACTGAAAGATATCGGCTACATCCATTACCTGGCCGCCTGCCTTCTTACATGCAATAGCTGCCTGAAGGTAAGGCAGTAAACCAGAATCTTTCACACTGCTATGTGCCCAGGTATCAGCCAAGAAATCAAGGTCATGCAGTGTATGAGGCGCATTCCATTGGGCTAGTAGTGGATTGGGGGTGTCTAGCAAATGCAAGGATAGTTTTAAATGCTCAATAGGGCTGATTCCTCTAGCCTTGCAAGCCTCCAGGAAGAAAGTCCAAGCCCCTCTTTGCTTGAAGAGACTGCTATTACCCATTAAAAACTTTTGCGTTTCGTGCGAACCGTAGTGTTTGAGCAGCACATCGTAATGGCCTTTCAGCTCTGGTGAGAGATGACTCCACCAATCAGCCAAGCACTCTTCCTGTAATCGCTTGGCATCTTCACGCAACTGATACCCAGGAACAATGCCCGTTGAAACCGGGGCTGCGCCCAGTAACTTACCAAACCATCCATGAAAGGTATCGATCACAATGGACTGCGGATTAGCCAATACCGTGGTGTAGAGCGCTCTTGCAGTAGGCACCATGGCACGCGCCTGCTCATGACTTAAACCACGCTCCTCTAAGTCTTTCATCAGCTGCACATCATCGCTTTTGGAAAACTGTTCAAGCAAGCTATAGAGACGATCCCGCATCTCTTGCGCCGCTTTTCTGGTGAAGGTTAAAGCCAAAATCTGCTGGGGTTTAACGCCTGCTAACAAAAGACGTGTCATGCGGGCAACGAGTAGCCAAGTTTTACCGCTACCAGCGCAGGCAGAAACGATCACCGATCGCTGGGGATCGCATGCAGTCTGCACCCGATACACTTCATTTGGAATTTCGACTTGGTCTAATGGGGTGTTATTCACCACATCCCCTTTCTGCAAATACCGCGTACTTCGCAATATTGACATACACCATCAGGAGCAAATGCTTGCATGGGCTTTCTGGACCAGAGTTGCTCAATGTCATCCGTAAGCTGTACTGAAAACTCACTCATCACTTCTGGCATATTTTCTACTGCTAGCGCTCTATAGACTTTATCGTCATCTTTAGAAAGATCTGCTTTTAAAGCCACCCACTCTGCTTGTTTTACTTCTCGCCCAACAAGCTTGTGACTCTCATCCTCCTGATTTGCAGCTCTGGCATAAATTAATAACTGTGGATCATCAAGAATATGCTCCGCCCTGACCTTGACCCGAGCAAGGCTCTGATTTTTATAGTCGATCACTGAGGCAACATGTACATTGTCCACATTGATATCAAAACGATCGGCATAGCCTTCAATTCGTATGCTCTTCTCTCTGTGGTATTCATCATGAAAGCGCAGATCAAATCCCACCTTCACTTCACCATCAATGTACTCCCAACCTTGAGCTTCTCTTTGCAGTTGCCACTCTACAAAACTCGGAATTTGTTTTTGCCAATCACGCAAAGTGCCAAGTACCCGCGCATCACCTTCAATTAATCGCTGAAAGACTTTCTCAGAAATACTCATGAGATTGCTCAGCATCCATGCGCGACGTGCGTCTTGCTGTTGATGAGGATCCTGTTGAATTTGACTGGTAGATTGCTGCCCATCGGTCTTCAATGCATGAAAGAAGGTCTTCAGAACGGTATGTAAAGTCTGGCCGGCCAAAGAGGCATCAAAGCCGTCATCAAATCCTTTGATTTTTCTCAAACCTAGTAAGCTACGCACGTAATAACGGTATGGGCAGTCACGCAATGCCTTATAGGCACTAGGGCTCATAGAACCCGGCATCGGAATATCAGGATCCAATACTGCAACTGCCATCGTCATTGGCTCGGAATCACCAAAGACGGTTTGGGATTTCACCTCCTCGGCCCGCCAATCCATTTGTGCTTGCAAGCGCTGTATCCATGCGGATGGTCGAAGTGGCTCGCCACTCTTGCTCTTACTTTGCCAAAGTAGATCCACATTAGGGCAAGAAGCCAATAATTGCGATAAGTCTCTTGCCTGTTGTATGAACTGCGCTTGAATTGTTGATGCCTTCAGCAGTTGATTTAAAGCGTCAGAGAAAAATAATGGGGGCTCTGAAAATGCCGGTAATTGTTGCTCATCGCATCCCACCATGACTACTGCTTCGAAGTCGCGTAAGCGTGTAGAGCTGAGGGGCAATATGCTGAGTGTAGCGGCAGCCTCTTTGCCCTGCTCTTGAAAGCTTGCCTCCTCTACCACCATTTTAAGTAAGCTTAGGCACTCTGATAATCGCATAGTGACTTGAGGATGATGAGACTTACTCAGATCAAATGTCTTTAATACTTCAAGTAATTGCTTGCCAGCAGAATCTTTCTCTAAACGCTGCGCCATGCCCGTCATATTTAAATCATGTTGCAATTGTTCATATACTTTAGTGCAGTCGACTTTCATAAGCAGCCATGCATGATGTCGTGCACGTATAAATTGCAGCAACTGCAGTAGTGCAGGGTTTGGTTCTGCAGCGCCTTTCTTTAGCGCATTGCTTCGTGCGCCCTCAATGGCCAAATAAAAGGTTTCCCAACCTGACTGAGCTTGACTAGCTAACAAAATATCCTCTAACTGCGCCACTAAGCCAATATAGGCATTACTCTCTTTTGTATTCTCTGGATCAAGGAATTGTTTAATATCTAAAAATGGATTCTGCAAGAACTCTAATAAAGCGCTCGCTGTGGGGCCCTCCTTCGGTGCTCGCAATAAATCCAGCCAGCTATTGAGTGCCGCGGCGGCTCTGGTAGTGGACAACTTCCAACCGGTTTCATCTTGAATCTTTAGTGCTGGTCCTAAGCGTGCCAATAAAGCACGTGTTCTTCTGGCAACCAAACGATCTTGGGCCACTAAAGCAATATGCGTTTTGCCATCCATGAGATGCCGCTCAATTGTTTTTGCTGCTGCCCAGGCTAACTCTTCAAAACGCTTGGCCGCAATCAGATGCCAATGTTTTGACTTGGCTTTTTGAATATTTAAACTGAGCCGCTCTTGAATATCTTGATCTGATTCGTCTGTAGTTTTACTCATGGCTTCTGCCCATAAGCCCACTGTTTGCCAATCTAGGCCCACATTAATAACCGGAGCGTACTGAGCATAGTCATTTAAGAATGTCTCTGTAATCTCTCGATCAATTGGACTGGGGTCTGCCGTTTCTACCCAGATCAACGGTCTGACTATCTCTTGATTGTCTTTGCTTAGTTTTGCCTGTGCTAGATGTGCAGCCATTGCAAACTGTTTTCTAAATGCAGGGTCACTAGAGCCGCTCATGTAACGCCAGAAAGTCAAAAGCACTTGTGCTTCTTGATCCAATACTTTTCGCGCCATGGCAGGATAGGCTTTGGCAATCGTTTTTTCGAGGAGCGGCTCTAATTTTTCAATCCACTCTTGCCCAATAGCAAATTCTTGAATCGACTTGTTTGAAGCATCTTTTATGGCATCACTGAGCTCTGTTTGCAGCCTAGCGGCAACTAAATTAGACAAGGTATCGCAGGCATCAATAATGGCTTGTGCCAAGCCCCAAGCGCCCACTTCACTCTCCGCCTTGAACCAAGCTTGAAGTTTGGCGTGTTTTTTAAGGGTGGAATAAACGGTTAAGCAGCGCTCAAGGTCGGTTTGTTTTTTGGGGAACTTCCATGCGCCCGGCGCAGCGCCCAACCAGTCACTAAAACTCATTACTTGCGGCAAAAAGGCATTCTGGGGATCAATATCCTTTGGGCGATGCTTTTCTAAAGACGCCCTCAGACCAATCAGGGGGCCAGCTGTACTGAGCACCACTAAGGGG
>CAIKGX010000030.1 GCA_903827075.1 uncultured beta proteobacterium
CGTATTCAAGAACTCAATCCCATGATGATCATGGCTTCAGTAAAAGGCTTTGGTCCTGGTCCATACGAGGATTGCAAGGTATATGAAAACGTCGCGCAATGTGCTGGTGGTTCTGCATCGACTACTGGTTTTGATGATGGCCCTCCTATGGTCACTGGTGCACAAATTGGTGATAGTGGTACCGGCTTGCATTTAGCATTAGGCATTGTGACTGCGCTATATCAACGTACCCATTCTGGTCGCGGTCAAAAGGTATTGGCAGCAATGCAAGACTCCGTATTGAATCTATGCCGCGTGAAGTTGCGTGATCAACAGCGATTAGAGCGCAATGGCACTATGCAAGAATATCCACAGTATCCCAACGGTACGTTTGGCGACTCTGTTCCCCGCGCCGGCAATGCCTCTGGTGGTGGCCAGCCTGGTTGGATTCTGAAATGTAAAAACTGGGAAAAGGATACTAATTCCTATATCTATGTCGTTGTACAAGCCCCTGTCTGGGAGGCTATTTGCAAAGTTATTGGTCGAGAGGATTGGATCACCGATCAGAACTTCTCTTCAGCGATGGCGCGTTTGCCACGCCTAATGGAAATCTTTGCTGAGATTGAGAAGTGGACATCTACTTTGACTAAATTTGAAGTAATGGATATCTTGAATAAGTACGACATCCCATGCGGCCCTATTTTGTCGATGAAAGAAATTTCTGAAGAGCCATCATTACGTGCCACAGGAACTGTGGTCGAGGTAGACCACCCTATTCGCGGCAAGTACTTAACAGTGGGCAACCCAATTAAGATGTCTGATAGCGAAACCGTTGTGACACGTTCACCATTGTTAGGTGAGCATACCGATGAGATTCTCAGTGAGTTAGGATTTAGCACTGATGAATTAATTTCATTGCGTCACGATAAGGTTATTTAATATGCGGGTCGCGCTGATTGGGAGTGCTGATTTTGGTAAGGCAGCTTTAGAAGCTTTTTTAGATCGCGGCGATGACGTTGTTGCCGTCTTCTGTCCTCCAGATAATCCCAAATCTAGCAAGCCTGAATTGCTTAAAGAGGCAGCGTTGGCAAGGGGAATTACTCCTTTGCAGTTTGCCTCCCTCAGGAGTGCAGAGGCTGCCCAAGCCATGATTGATAGCAAGGCCGACATCTGTGTCATGGCTTATGTGCTTCAGTTTGTACCTCAAGAGCTTGTCAAATTACCTCGCCATGGCACGATTCAATACCATCCTTCTCTATTACCCAAATATCGGGGCCCAAGTGCGATTAATTGGGCGATTGCATTAGGTGAAGAAAAAACGGGCTTAACTATCTTCCGCCCAAGCGACGGATTAGATGAAGGCGCAGTTATTTTGCAAAAAGAAGTGCAGATTGGCCCCGATGACACTTTGGGAAAAATCTACTTTGACCATTTATTTCCTCTAGGTGTAAAGGCCTTACTTGAGGCTGCAGATCTTGTGGTGGCAGAAAAGCATGCCGAAGTAGTGCAAGATGAATCGCAAGCAAACTATGAAGGTTGGTTTGATGCAAGCGCTGCACAGATTCATTGGGCAAGCCACATTTCCCAAATCTATAACTTAATACGAGCCGCTAATCCTGCACCAGGCGCATGGACGAAGTTTGGCGATCAAAAAGTACAGATTTACGATTGCCATAAACACTTTGTGCAAACCTTTGGTGCTGTCAAAGGCAAGCCAGGTGAGGTTACACAAATTACTTTGGACTCATTTTTCGTGAGTTGTCATGGTGGACAGATTGAAGTGTTGAAGGCAAAGGGCGCTGCAGGAAAAGTCAGCGGTGCCGAGTTGGCGAAAGAACTACAGATTGAAGTGGGTCAGTTCTTCGCGCTGTAATAATTACATAAGGTAATTAAATTTCTAAGTTATCAATTAAGCGGGTCTTGCCCAGCTTGGCCGCGGTGAGGATCACTAAAGGCTCGCCTGCTTGTAAGTTTTCGTTGTTGGATGGCGCCAAGTCACTCTGTTGGCGAATAGCGATGTAGTCAGGCTGCCATCCCCGTTGCGCCAATACTGCAACTGCCTTTTTTTCAATGACTTCGAGTGCTGCCATATTTCTGCTACTTAACTCTAAAACTTGAGTGCGTACTTCATTCAGTAAACGCTGTAATTCTGGGGCCTCGGATCGCTCCGCTGTAGAGAGGTAGCCATTACGCGAGGAGAGCGCTAAGCCATCTTCAGCGCGAATCGTTTCCCCGGGAATAATTTCTACTGGCAAGGCAAACTGTTTGGCCATTTGGCGAATGATCATCAACTGTTGATAGTCTTTTTTGCCAAAGACGGCTACCTTGGGTTGTACGCAAGACAGAAGCTTAAGCACTACCGTGCAAACCCCTTTAAAAAAGCCAGGACGAAACTCCCCCTCAAGAATATCGCCCAACTGCTGCGGGGGATCTACACGGTATTCCTGAGGCTGTGGGTACAAGTCACGCTCAGTAGGGGCAAATAGAATGTAGACACCTTCTTTTTCTAACTTGTCGATGTCAGCCTGCATGGTGCGGGGATAGCTATCAAAATCCTCATTAGGACCAAACTGCAAGCGATTCACAAAGATGCTGGCAACTACAGGGTCACCATGTAGTCTTGCAAGGCGCATGAGTGAAAGATGGCCCTCATGAAGGTTGCCCATTGTTGGCACAAAGGAGGCGCGATTTTGTCCACGCAAGTGGTCGCGTAATTCGCCGATATCGCTAATGATTTTCATGCGCTAGGGGTATATGCGAGGCGCACATAAATAGGGGCATAGGGCTCAGCTTGCGTAATCTCTACCAAGGCTTCGCGAGAAAGTTCAAGCATAGCAATAAAGTTCACAATCACTACGGCAACCCCACCGCCCGATTGAATGGCTTCTTCGAATAATTCACCGAATTCAACAAAACGGGTACTCTGCAAGCGACGCAAAATGCGCGTCATAAAGTCGCGTACAGATAAGGCTTCGCGAGTAATGGTGTGATGTTGATTGAGTTTGGCGCGATGCAGTACATCACGCCAAGCCATTTGTAGGTCATCTACATCCACATCTGGCCAAGTTACAGCAACAGTAGTGTCTACATGGCCATGGGCGATTTGGAAGTCACGCCCTTGCTGGGGAATCTGATCAAGTTCTAGGGCAGCTAGCTTCATCCGCTCATATTCTAGTAGGCGACGAACCAATTCTGCGCGAGGATCATCAACCTCTTCATCGCTGTCTGCTTTTTTCATGGGCAGCAGCATGCGGGATTTAATTTCAATCAACATGGCTGCCATTAGCAAATACTCGGCAGCTAGCTCTAGATTGTGATGACGGATTTGGTCGATATAGCTCAGGTACTGTAGGGTCACCTGAGCCATGGGAATGTCGAGTACGTTGAAATTTTGCTTACGAATCAAATACAGCAAAAGATCTAACGGACCTTCAAATGCTTCTAGAAAAACTTCTAGTGCATCTGGTGGAATATAGAGATCGGTGGGGAGCTTAAATAAAGGCTCACCATATAACTTAGCAAATGCTGAGGACATGCCATCAGTTACCGATGGAGTGCTGTCCAGTAAGTCCGATAGAGGCTGTGCGCTAGCTTCAGTCATTCGAGTAAACGTAGGCGCGTTGCTTCAATTTGGCGACCTTTGCTCGACGCTGCTCTTCTATTGTTAGCGGCTCTTTATCCCATAGGAGCGCGCGCCCTGCCTGCTGGCCTGCTTCGAGATCGGGTTTCTCGGATTTAAGCTCATTTAAGAACTGGGTGAATTCGGATTGATATCTTGCCATGGCATTTCCTAAAATACTCAATTAATTCAATAACTTATAAAAGTAACTCAGCAATCATGCATGCTCAGACCATCATTATTAACGATTTTTCCTACAAGCTAGCTGAATTTCTGCCGACAAAGTAGAGTTTTAAAGGTTGGCGGCCAGCAAAGCCTCGATTTGAGGGGCTTCTACGCGTGTCATGAGGTGTTTATAAGGCTTAATTGGGTTTTGACTGCTTAATGGCGTATGAACGTCATTCCAGCTCAATGGTGCTACCGATAGGAACTCTTCGGCACCCGCAGCTACATGCGGTAGAACTGGCTTGAGATACAGGCTGAGCATGCGGAAGGTCTCTAAAGTGATGCTACAGACGCGCTGCAAATCGGCTTCACGCTCTGGTACTTTGGCAATATCCCAAGGCTTGTTCTCATCGACGAATGCATTGACCTTATCGGCAAGTTCCATGATGGTTCGCAATGCCTTGGCATATTCACGAGCCTCATAAAGGGCAGCAATTTTTTCATTCGCCGCAGCAATCTCAATGACCAATGGATCACTCATCGCTTGATCAGAAACAATGCCACCAAAACGCTTGACCAAAAAGCCCGCGCTACGACTTGCAATATTGATGAACTTACCAAGTAAGTCACTATTGACTCTCGCAACAAAATCTTGGAGATTAAGATCCAAATCTTCCATGCTGTCATTGAGCTTGGTAGCAAAGTAGTAACGGAACCACTCTGGATTAAAGCCAGACTCAATCACACTATGCGCAGAAATGAGTGTGCCACGCGACTTGCTCATCTTCTCACCATCGACTGTGAGAAAGCCATGCGCAAAAACATTGGTAGGGGTGCGGTAGCCTGCAAAATGCAAAGTAGCTGGCCAAAACAGCGTGTGAAAGTAAAGAATGTCTTTACCGATGAAATGATATTGCTCGGTAGTGGAGTCAGGTCTGACCCACTCTTCAAAGTTGAGGTCTTTTTTCTCGCAATAATTGAGAAAGCTAGCGTAGTAACCAATCGGAGCGTCAAGCCAGACATAGAAGTACTTGCCAGGGGCATCGGGAATCTCAAAGCCAAAGTAGGGAGCATCACGGGAGATATCCCAGTCGCCCAGTTTGCTCTCGCCGGGTTGGCCAACCCATTCCTTCATCTTGTTACGTGCTTCGGGTTGTAAAGGTGTTTTTACTTGAGTCCACTCGCGCAAGAAGTTTTCGCAACGAGGGTCTGATAGTTTGAAGAAATAATGATCGGATACTTTTTTAATCGGCGTTGCACCACTGACGACCGAGAATGGATTCTTTAAGTCAGTCGGAGAGTAGGTTGCACCACACTTTTCACAAGAGTCGCCATACTGATCTTTAGCGCCACACTTTGGGCACTCGCCTTTAATAAAGCGATCTGGCAGGAACATTTCTTTAACGGGGTCATACGCTTGCTCAATCGAGCGCATTTCAATTAAACCAGCGTCACGTAGCTTGAGATAAATACTCTGAGCCAGTTTTTCATTCTCAGGGCTATCGGTGGTGTAGTAATTATCGAATGAAATTAAGAAATCATCAAAGTCACGCTTATGCTCTTTCCAAACATTGGCGATCAGCTCTTTTGGTGTCAGACCTTCTTTTTCAGCGCGCAACATAATGGGCGTGCCATGGGTATCGTCTGCCCCAACGTAATGGACCTCATGGCCACGCATTCTTTGGAAGCGAACCCAGATATCGGTCTGTACATATTCCACCAAATGGCCAATATGAATCTGACCATTGGCATACGGCAGGGCGGAAGTAACAAGAAGGCGACGTGGGGAGCTGCTCATGAAAACGGAACTTAAATAAGAATCAATTGAGAATAGGGTGAATATATGATTATGAGGCTTGGACTATAGTTCAGCAGTAATTTTAGACTGCGGTTAAAGTGAATACCGATTAGAAAACAATTAAAGCGACTGTTTAATGGCTGTTTCCCCAACAATTGAGATGTCCCATGCCTGCGTGCCCTTGGTGCACGAGGTTGAGGTAATAGACGAGGCAGGGCGCCGTAAAACCACCCACATCCCTGGTGAGCGGCCTTTAACAATCTATTTGGATAAGCGGGAAGTAGTGACTCTAATGACCCTGGGGAGCGCTCCAGAGGCCCTGGTTTTGGGTTACTTACGCAATCAGCGTTTAGTAGAGGCGGTGGAAGATATCGAGAGCATTCAGGTGGATTGGGAGACTGATTCAGCCGCTGTCAAAACCCGACGTAGCACGGTTGATATTGATGCCCTCACAAGCAAGCGGGTGGTCACCACTGGATGCGGTCAGGGAACGATGTTTGGTGGTCTGATTGAGGAGATGTCGGAGATTCGCTTGCCCGATGGCCCTCAATTGACACAAGAGGCAATTGTTGCTTTGATTGACGAGATTCGGGTGCACGACACCATTTATAAGAAATCTGGCTCGGTGCATGCCTGTGCGGTTTTTGAGCGGGATGGCAATAACCGAGTTCGCTTGCTTCATTTCATTGAAGATGTGGGTCGCCATAATGCGGTGGACTCGATTTCTGGACTGATGTGGTTGGCTGATAAGCCGGGCAAAGATTTAATCTTCTTTACTACGGGTCGTCTCACCTCTGAGATGGTGATTAAGGGCGCTCAGATGGGCATCCCCTTCCTCCTCACTCGCTCTGGCGTGACCTTGATGGGTCTCGAGCTCGCCCGTAAAACCCATCTCACCCTGCTTTCTCGCTGCTCTGGTAAGCACTTTGAGATTTATAACGCTCCTGAGAGGGTGCTATTTACACAGGCAGCTGTGATTTGAAGACTGCGGCAATGAGAAATTAAGTAGTTCTCAGCCTATAAATTCATGGGCAACAGTTGGCGAAGGTTTTACAATTCGGCCATGACTATTAAATCAGACCACTGGATCCGCCGCATGGGCGAGCAAGGCATGATCAGCCCATTTGAACCTGGCCAAGTTCGCCAGGATGCTGCCGGCAACAAAATTGTGAGTTATGGCACTTCAAGCTATGGATACGATATTCGTTGCGCTGACGAATTCAAGATCTTTACTAATATCAACAGCACTATTGTTGACCCTAAGAATTTCGACGAGCAATCATTTGTCGACTTTAGGGGTCCGGTATGCATTATTCCCCCCAACTCATTTGCTTTGGCAAGAACGGTGGAGTATTTCAAGATCCCGCGTACTGTATTGACGGTCTGCGTTGGTAAGAGCACGTATGCGCGTTGCGGCATTATTGTGAATGTCACTCCATTCGAGCCTGAGTGGGAAGGTTACGTCACCTTGGAGTTTTCCAATACCACGCCATTACCCGCCAAGATTTATGCGGGTGAAGGTTGCGCGCAAGTTCTCTTCTTCGAGAGTGATGAAGTGTGCGGCACATCGTACAAAGATCGTGGTGGCAAGTATCAAGGTCAGGTGGGTGTTACCCTGCCCAAGACTTAAGCTATTTACTTCAGTGAAGGACCATCGATTTAGCCACCGCCCTGAGCGGATCAATCTTGAGGAATATCGAGCTACATTAAGCCGATCAGCAATTGCTCGACCTGAGAATAATTTTTATCACTGGCTCTTAGGCACTTCTTGGCTAAAGTTCCTATTGTTGGTTATTTTCGTTTACCTTGGCACGAATCTGATTTTTGCTTTTGGCTATTTAGCTTGCGGCGATGGAGCCATTACCCATGCAACCCCTGGATCCTTATTAGACGTATTCTTCTTTAGCGTGCAA
>CAIKGX010000031.1 GCA_903827075.1 uncultured beta proteobacterium
GATCTCGCTTTTTGCTGACGTTTTGCTAAGGCATGCTGAGGATGTGATTTCAGACCAGGGTGATATACCCGATCAACACCGGGCTGCTTTTCTAACCACTGCGCCAGTTCAAGCGCATTTTGACTCTGCTGCTTCATGCGCAACTCCAGCGTCTCTAAGCCCTTGAGGAAAACCCAAGCATTAAATGCGGATAAGGTTGGTCCAGCCGTACGTACATAGGGGAATACTTTGCCCATGACAAAATCTTTACTTCCCACAATCGCACCACCAACCACTCTGCCCTGACCATCTAGATACTTCGTAGCCGAGTGAATAACGACATCTGCTCCCAGCGCTAAGGGCTTTTGTAAAGCAGGCGTGCAAAAGCAGTTATCCACTGCAAATAAGGCATTGGCTTTCTTGGCCACTTTAGAAATCGCTTTAATATCTGCAATCTCCGTTAATGGATTAGATGGTGTTTCCAAATAAAACAGTTTGGTATTGGGCTGAACAGCAGTCTGCCATGCCTTGACATCAGCAAGGTCAACATATGTCGTGGTGATACCAAAGCGACCCAAGATATTGGTAAACAATTGAATGGTTGCGCCAAAGACTGAGCGCGAACAAACTACGTGGTCACCGGCTTGTAGGTGGGCCATGGCCATAGTCAAGATAGCGGACATTCCAGAAGCGGTAGCAATACAGGCCTCACCACCTTCTAAGGCAGCAAGGCGATCTTGAAACATGCTGACAGTCGGGTTGGTAAAGCGGGAGTAGATAAAGCCTTGATCGGCGTGTGCAAAACCATCAGCCGCTAATTCTGCGCTATCAAAACAAAAACTCGAAGTTAAAAACATCGCCTCTGAATGCTCTTGGTATTCAGCGGTGCGACGAGTACCAGCGCGAACCGCTAGGGTCTCTTGCGCGAGTTTAGAAAAATCGGGTTTTTTGCGGATCGTTTTGCTCTTCATTCTGCTATTTTGACACCGAATTCCAGAAAAGCCGCAGGCGGCTCTTTCTGGGCAGCTTCTTTGTCTCTTTTTAGTCTTCGGTGGCTAAATGTAAATGCAGTTGTGATCGGGCAAAATCACTAGAATCCCGCTGACGATCAGCTTTTGCCTCAGAGGTATTACGAGCAGCCTCTAATGCATCCAAATAGGATTCATTGATATCGCCGGTAACGTAGATACCATCAAAGCAAGAGGCCTCAAAGTTCTGAATATTGGGGTTAACGTCTTTTACAGCCTGTTTCATATCTTCGATGCTTTGATAGATCAATTGATCGGCACCAATCATTTTGTTGATTTCTTCATCAGTGCGGCCATAGGCCACCAATTCACTACGGGTAGGCATATCGATACCATACACGTTAGGAAAACGGACCGGAGGGGCGGCAGAAGCGAAGATGACCTTCTTTGCACCAGACTCACGTGCCATCTGCACAATCTCAAAGGAGGTAGTTCCGCGCACAATCGAATCATCCACAATCAACACCGTCTTGTCTTTAAATTCAATGCGCATGGCATTAAGTTTTTGGCGCACCGACTTCTTACGTACTGCTTGCCCTGGCATGATGAAGGTGCGACCGATATAGCGGTTCTTAAAGAAGCCTTCACGATAATCAACCCCTAAACGCTTAGCCACTTGCATTGCTGCAGGCCTGCTGGAATCTGGGATTGGCATCACGACATCGATTTCATCGACGTTGGTTTCTTTACGAATCTTTTCAGCAAGATAATCGCCCATGCGCATCCGCACGTTATAAACCGTTACGCCATCAATAGTGGAGTCTGGACGAGCCATGTATACGTACTCAAAGATGCAGGGCGTCAGAACGGCATCTGCAACACATTGACGGGTATAAAAATTACCATCCAAATCAATATAAATGGCTTCACCGGGGTTTACATCACGAACAAACGTAAAGCCTAAGCCTTCTAATGCAACAGATTCAGAGGCAATCATCCACTCGGGGCCTTTAGGCGTATCAACCCGACCAATACACAGCGGACGAATACCAAATGGGTCGCGGAACGCTAATAAACCATAGCCTGCAATGAGTGATACCACTGCATACGAACCTTTAACGCGCTTGGTTACTTCAGTCACCGCATTAAACATGGCGTTCTCATCTAGAGGAGCGCTATTGGTTTCTTTTTGGAGCTCATCAGCCAGTACGTTCAGTAATACTTCTGTATCAGAGCTGGTATTGATATGGCGGCGATCGCGATATGCCATCTCTACGCGCAAACTTGGCGCATTGGTCAAGTTACCGTTGTGGGCCAAAATAATGCCGTAAGGTGCGCTTACATAGAATGGTTGCGCTTCTTCTTCGCTGCTAGCAGAGCCAGCTGTTGGGTAGCGGACTTGACCGATACCGGCGCTACCGACTAAGCTGCGCATATTGCGTGTTCTAAAGACGTCACGAACAAGGCCATTCGCTTTATGCATGGTGAATGAATTGCCATTCATCGTTGCAATGCCTGCCGCATCCTGTCCGCGATGTTGCAAAAGCAACAATGCATCATAAAGAAGTTGATTCACTGGGGAGTGAGAAACTGTTCCAACGACGCCGCACATAAGCCTAGATCCCTATTGTTATTGAAGGTGTAACAGTGGGTGTCATTTTAGGCATTGCATCGCCCAATTGTTTTGCCCAGTCAGCAGGAAGCCAACCTTTAATTAATCCCGTTGCCATATCAATGGCTGGTCGTGTGATGGCCTTTTGCCAAGCCACACTTTGCGGTATGGGTGTTAATGCGGCCAGTGTCGCCAACACCACTACGATCAGACCGCCACGCAGCAATCCAAAAATGAGCCCCAGAAAACGATCGGTCATGCTCAAACCTACCGACAGAATAATTTTTTGAATGACGCCACCAATCAATCCACAGACCACTAAGACCAAGATAAACAAAATCAAAAAGCTCACGCCTAGACTTAAGAGCTCATCCATATGAAATGTGGAGAGCCACTCAGTAGAGAGATAGTTGGTGTAGTGATAAGCTACCCAAGAGGCAACAAACCAAGAAGCCAGCGCTAAGACTTCTTTAAATAAGCCTCGTGAAATCCCCACAAGGGCCGACACGAGCAACACCACTAGGGTGAAATAATCCACCGTTGTTAGTTTTAAGGTGGATAAATATTCCATTACTGAGCCCCTAGCTCAACGAGTCGAGGCGATAGACCCATTGCTTTGACTTTTTTCTCAGCTGCTTCTGCAGCATCTTTATCAGTAAATGGTCCAGCACGCAGGACATACAACTTTGTACCGTCCGCTGCAGTCTTGTTCAGAACATAATTGGGGATCTTTTGATCCTTCATTTTCGTAATCCAGCCTTTTGCCCGCTCTTCTGATGCAAAAGCGCCAATCTGAATGACAAACTTTCCATTGCCGTTGTTTGCATTCGTTTTTGGTGGAGCTTCTTCTGTTTTTTGCTTAGCAGGAGCGGATACCACCTCTTCTCCTGCAGCCAAACCAAGAGCGGGTCCTTTAAGAGCGGGCGGTTTAGTTTCTGCCTTTGTCTCTGGTTTCGTTTCTGGGGTTGGAGGAACTGCTGCTTTAGGTGCGCTTTGTTCAAGAATCGGAGTGACTGGTTTTTCCGTAGGTTTGATCTCAGTCTTGCTATCTACTGCAGGAGGGTTAACAACTGGTGTTGGTAGGCTCGTCACAATATTGACAGCGATATCGTTGTTCACCGATTTGGGCTTGTTATCCAAAATTCGAGGGAGGCCAACTACTGCAATCAACACTAAAACTGCTGCACCAATGAGTCGATGACGGGCACGCTGTTGTTCTGGATCTTCCGTGAGTGCCAAGTCTTCGCTTTCTTGAGCGCGTTGGAAACTACGGGGGGCTAATTTTGTTGCGGTGCGACGCGTCCCTGAAAAACCTCTATGAAGGTCTTCAGCCTTGGGGTTTCGCTTAAAAAGCTTCGGTAAACGAATCATGGATCAATGCGCCTGGTTGTTTCGATAAGCCATTACGCCTGCAACGGTATAGAAGGATCCGAAGATGACAATTCTATCACCCTCACCCGCTTTAGACAGCGCTTTTTGATACGCTGTAGCAGGGTCGCTATAGCACTCAATTCCGCCATCCTCACCATTTTTGACAGCTACCCCTAGCTCTGCTAGCTTCTGGGCGAGCGCACTGGCGCTGGCGGCTCGTGAAGTAGGTAAATCAGTGCAAAACCAGAAATCCACTATCCCCAAGAGCGGTTTAATCACACCCTCAATATCTTTATCAGCCATTGCGCCAAAAATAGCGTAGGTATAGGGGTGATAGCCCATTTTATCTAGACCTTGGGCCAAAGTGGCAGCAGCATGTGGGTTATGGGCAACATCAAGCACCACCATGGGCTGTCCAGGAAGCACCTGAAAGCGTCCAGGTAATTCCACTAAGGCAAAGCCATTACGGATATCTTGGGCACTCACTGGTAATCGTTGATGCAGGGCCATCAGGGCCGCTATAACTGCAGAGGCATTCAAAATCTGATTGGCTCCACGAAGGGCTGGATACCCAAGACCACTAAAGCGTTTTTTGCGTCCTGCCCAAGCCCATTGTTGCTTATCACCCTGGAAATTAAAATCTCGCCCTTGCAACCAGAGATCACAACCCAATTGCTCTGCATAATCGATTAATGATTGCGGTGCTACAGGGTCGCCACAAACAGCAATCTGTCCTGCACGGAAAATACCGGCTTTTTCTAAAGCAATTGCCTCACGGGTAGAGCCCAAATAGTCAGCGTGGTCAATATCAATACTAGTGACAATCGCGCAATCAGCAGGCACGATATTAACGGCGTCTAACCTTCCCCCCATACCCACTTCCAGTATCACTACATCTAAGTGAGATTGAGAAAACAAATGCATGATAGCTAGGGTAGTGAATTCAAAATAGGTTAAGGTAGGCGCATCCACCAAACTGACCCTAGCCTTTTCTACAGCGGCAAAGTGCTCAAGTAAGAGTCCATCTTTGACATCCTCACCATTGATTCTTGCCCGCTCATTGAAATGCATTAAATGCGGAGACATATGACATCCAACGCGATAGCCGGATGACAACAAAATGCTCTCTAAAAATGCACAGGTAGAGCCTTTGCCATTGGTACCAGCAACAGTAATCACAGGACAATCAAAATGGAGGCCTAAGGCGGCCTTAACTCGAGTAATGCGCTCAAGACCCATATCGATACCGACTGGGTGCGCGGTTTCTAGGTGACTAAGCCAAGCCGCAAGGCTAGAAAAAAGGATGGGGTTTTGGTGTGCTGTACTCAAGCGCTTTAAACTGCTGCGCTACCCGCTGTCGCAGGCTCGGGAAGCTGTTGGAGCAAAGCTAATAAATGGGCGATCTCAGCACGCATTTGGCGACGATCCACAATCATGTCGATACCGCCCTTTTGCATCAGGAATTCGGAACGCTGAAAACCTTCCGGCAATTTTTCACGAACGGTTTGCTCAATCACGCGAGGACCTGCAAAACCAATCAAGGCTTTTGGCTCTGCCATCACCACATCACCCATAAAGGCAAAACTGGCTGAGATGCCACCCATCGTTGGGTCAGTAAGAACGCTGATGTAAGGCAAACCTTTTTTTGATAACAAGGTCAACATCGAATTGGTCTTAGCCATCTGAAAAAGAGAGAGCAGACTTTCTTGCATCCGTGCACCACCAGTAGCGGTTACACAAATGAAGGCACATTTTTTTGCAATCGCTTCTTGCACTCCCCGAACAAAACGCTCCCCCACCACAGAGCCCATCGAGCCGCCCATGTACTGGAACTCAAAACAGGCTGCTACCACAGGAATGCTTTCAATCTTGCCACCCATCACAATCAAGGCTTCAGATTCACCAGAAGCATCGTTCGCTTCTTTTAAGCGATCAGGATATTTTTTAGAATCTCTAAATTTTAGTGGATCGATTGGATAGATATCGGCACCAATTTCATAACGGCCTTTTGGATCTAATAGACCATCTAATCGTTGCCGTGCGCCAATGCGCATGTGGTGACTACATTTAGGACAAACAGAGAGGTTAGCTTCAATATCGGTACTGTAAAGAACAATTTCGCAGCTGGGGCACTTTACCCACAATCCCTCTGGTACTGATTTGCGATTTGCAGGGTCAGTATGTTGAATTTGGGGAGGTAGTAATTTATCAATCCAGCTCATTCGTTCTCACTATCCAATGCATTAACTATCTAAAGCGACGCGGATTTCACGTATAAAGGTTTCAAGTGA
>CAIKGX010000032.1 GCA_903827075.1 uncultured beta proteobacterium
GTATGCCAGTGGTTTACGCGTCTCCGAAATCGTTTCTCTCAAAACGGTAGCGCTCGGTTTAAATGAGGGTGTTGTTAGAGTGGTCAATGGTAAGGGTGGTAAAGAACGCTTAGTACCTTTTGGGGGCGAGGCTGGTCTATGGATACGACGCTATCTAGCAGAGGCAAGAACGCCTTTATTGGAGGGGAAAACAACGGATGCGGTATTTATTGGGCGCCATACTGGCACTGGCTTAACGCGCCAAGCATTTTGGGCGCTAATTAAGCGATATGCCACGATTGCCAATATTCCCGTTGCCTTATCTCCGCATACATTGCGTCATGCCTTTGCGACCCACCTACTCAATCATGGGGCGGATTTAAGAGTGGTACAGCTGCTTTTGGGGCATGCAGATATCTCGACGACTCAGATCTATACCCATGTGGCTAGAGAACGCCTTAAATCGATTCATCAGCAGCACCATCCCCGTGGCTCCTAAGAGCCTTGCCTATCCAACATTGGATAAGTGTTTAAGATAGCGTCATGAACTTCACCCTAGATTTGCTATTGATTCCGCTTGCCTACCTGATCGGTTCGATTTCGTTTGCCGTGGTTGTGAGCCGGTGTATGAATTTACCGAGCCCCCATTCTTATGGCTCAGGCAATCCTGGCGCCACCAATGTGCTGCGAACTGGCAATAAGAAGGCGGCAGTACTCACGCTGATTGGTGATGCGTTAAAGGGCTATCTGGCAGTGATGTTATCTCGAATGATCTTAGGTGATCAGTCGCTCACGGCTACTTTAGGATCATGGGTGTTGTGTGGAGTAGTGATTGCGGTATTTCTGGGGCATATATTTCCGCTCTTTCATGGTTTTAAGGGTGGCAAAGGGGTTGCTACTGCTTGCGGTATTTTGTTTGGGATTAATGTGATCTTGGGCGCTGCCACTTTAGGTACTTGGATTATTGTGGCGACGTTCATGCGCTACTCCTCATTAGCCGCGCTTGCTGCTGCCATATTTGGCCCCATTTATTTTGTATTTTTGTTTGGCTTTCAGCCGATGGCGATTGCTCTTTTAATTGTTTGTTTATTGCTGATATGGCGTCACCGCAGCAATATCAAAAATTTAATGAATGGTACTGAAGGTCGTCTTGGATCCAAAAAGAAGGAATCCCCATGACGATTGCTTTTGCCTGCGTCCTTTTTATGGGATTACTTCCTTATGTTGCTGCTGGCATTGCCAAAAAAGGTTTTGAGGGTTATGACAATAGTCTTCCTCGGCAATGGCTGGCAATACAAACTGGATTTCGGGCGCGCGCGAATGCGGCTCAAGCTAATCTTTTTGAATCTTTGCCTTTCTTTTTTGCCGCTGTCATCATTGCCTCCATCGCCAAGGCGCCGCAAGAAAGAGTTGACTTACTGGCTATTGGCTTTGTGATCGCACGCATGGCTTATTTGATTTGTTACGTAGCCAACTGGCCAACTACAAGGTCCATTGTTTGGCTTTTGGGCATTGCTTGTGTAGTGGCCATTTTCTTTCAGATTTAAATCACCCTATAAAAATAATCACATTCGCACTTTGAGACTACAACCTATTTATGCCTATTAAAAAAATACCCACAAAGCTTGCCATGAAAAAAGTGGCCCCTAAGAAGGTGGCAACTACATTAGCTCCAGCAAAGAAAGTAGCCGTAAAAAAAGTAGTTGCTAAGAA
>CAIKGX010000033.1 GCA_903827075.1 uncultured beta proteobacterium
AAATACAAAAGCCAGGCTCATGGCAGGTATGGAAGCAATGAGCAAATTAATGACAAATCGGCGAGAAATAGCGCTAGCCCCCAATGATGAGGCTACCTTGTATAATTTTTCTCGGAACTCCCAACAGACCGCTAAGATGGCACCGAACTGAATAATGACTTCAAAGGCTTTGCCTCTCTCATCATTAAAATTAAGCAAATCGCCAACCAATATCAAATGTCCAGTGCTGGAGATAGGCAAAAACTCTGTTAAGCCTTCTACCACCCCAAGAATGACTGCTTTACCCAGCAAAATAAGATCCATGGCCCTAATTTTATAGGGTGTTGGAAATGCCACCGCCTATTTGGCAAAATGGCTCTTAAATAGGCATTCGTAACGAATAAGCCTTAAACTTCATGTCACATTGATAAGTCACCGAATTAGATGATCCCAGCACGCTTTCGCCTCTCTCAGCTTGCCACTTTTGGTTTAATCCTGAGTCAGGCGCTCGGCTTATGCTTGGGCACGAATACTGTTTTTGCGCAAGCGGCCAATGGCACTAAGCCCAGCTTACCAACCCCCATCAACGCCCAGTCTTTGACGGGTTTAGAAATGCCGCCGCAGATGCTTGCACTTCCAAACACGGCCTTACCCAATAGTGCGGCACCCTCCAATGTCATTGGCAATAATTCGAGCGCCATTGGACAAACGACAGATTTAATTCGACTGTACCAAGAGGCCGCATTTAGTGATCCTGTTCTTAATGCTGCTCGCTTTAACTACCAAGCAAGCAAAGAACTGTATTGGCAAGGCTTATCCTTATTGTTACCACAAGCAAATGCCACACCTGCGGGCACTCGTTACTATCAACACACCGCAGGAAATGCACCGGCAGGTGCAGTGACGGGTTCGCGGGTTTACGATCAAAAAAGTTATACCGTCACACTCACTCAGCCCGTATTTAACATAGCCGCACTCGAAGCATTTAAGCAAGGTGATTTAAATACCAAAATTGCTGATATGCGTTTTTACTTAGCGCAACAAGATTTAATTATTCGGGTATCTCAAGCCTACTTTGATGCCTTAACTAGCCAAGACAATGTGGAGCTCTATCGCAATAAGAAGAGTCTCATCAAACAACAATTGGATATTGCGCAGGCGAAGTTTGATGCTGGCCTTGCTACTATTGTTGACGTGAATACTGCTCAGGCTGGCTTAGATCTGGCCAACTCTCAAGAGATTGCAGCGCAAGCCGATTTAGTCGTAAAGCGTGGCGTCTTAGAGCAGCTGGTAGGTCGCCCAGTTGGAGCAATAAAGCCATTAATCAAAGATGCGAAGATTGACGGGGTCCTTAAAGACCCTCGCTCAAAAAACAAAGACAGCAAGGGTATTCCGATTGCCGAAAGCGTCAATCCAACCTTGCCTAAAGGGCAAACCTTGGATGATTGGATTAATCAAGCAGAAGCCGCGAACTTTAACGTATTGGCTGGTCAGTTGTCAGTCAGCCTAGCTGAAAGCACCTTCAAGGCCTCTCAAGCATTGAACTACCCTACTGTCAATTTTGTGGGGTCAGCTGGCTATAACACTTCCAATGGAACCAATAACAGCCTCTCTCCATCCCAAACCAATATCTATAACAATGCTGTTGCATTGCAGATGACCATCCCATTGGTATCGGGCGGATTTAATAGCTCGGTCATTCGTCAAAATGCGGCCTTGCTTGATGCAGCTAAAGCCAATTACGATAATTACCGTCGTACAGCAGCACAAAATACGCGCGCCGCCTTTACCGGATTTTATGGTGGTTTAGCAAGCGTCAAAGCGTATGAAGCCGCTGAGCGCTCTACCAATTTAGCCTTGGAATCGAGCAAGCTCGGATTTCAAGTGGGTACTTTAATTAACCTTGATGTATTGATCGCTCTAGATTCCCTGATCACAACACGCTCTCAACTTCAGTTAGCGCGTTACAGCACGATTCTTAATGCTATCAAATTAAAGGCGCACGCTGCCGCCTTATCAGATGAAGATCTGATTGCCATTAATTCTTTATTGCGTTAATAGTCTCAAAGCAGCATCAAGCACTTCTTGAACTTGGGGAGGCTTTTGAATATCCCCCACATTCTCAATACGGCTTGACCAGTAACCTTCAGTCTTCCATCTAGGAGAATCGCAATAGATTTCGACTGTGGGCTGATTTAAAACGGCAGCCAAGTGGGTTAATCCGGTATCCACCCCAACCGTCAGCGCAGCACCGGCGATTACTGAGAAAGCACGCTCGATAGAAAAAGCAGGCGGTACAAGAGATCCTGGGATCTGCGAAGAGAGCAAGATACTAATCGCTTTTTCAGACGAACTTCCCCAAGGCAGAACAACCTGATAGCCCTTATCTGATAAGGCTTTGCCTAATGTAAGCCAGTTCGCGTTAGACCAACGCTTGGCCTCTCTAGCGGTGGAATGAAAAAACAGCACATAAGACACTTTTATTCCCGACACTGAATGCCTTGGAATGGACGCAACAAATTCAGATGGATAAAACTGTGGTGATACCGCGCGCTCAATCAATGGTATGTCTAACGCAGAACACATTACCCTCCGGGAGCGATCTACCGCATGGCATTGGATGGGAACTTGAACCAAGTGATTATAAAAAGTTTTGGCGATCGGCTCATAGCCAGAAAACTCAGTGGCATTTGCAAGTCCAGCGACAACTACATCTGAACTCTTATTAGCCAAAGCACAGACGATGGCAGATTTAAGAAGGCCTTGAGTTTCAATAACGATGTCATAAGTCGCCTCTTGCAACTCTTTTTTAAATGTAAAAAACTGCTTCCACGTACTCAGCTTAAAAATACTCCTCTTCCAGCGGCGCAAGCCAAAAGGAATAATACGATCGATCCCCCGAAAATTTGAGGTGGTCATTAAGGGCTCAAGAAGATGAACGTAACCCTCCTCTACCACCCAATCTATTTGCCCATCAGGAAAACGTACACGCATATCCCACACAATAGGTAGGTTATGCAGCACATCCCCCAAAGAGGAGAGCTTGACCAACAATACCTTGGGGTTTGGGGGTAAAGCGTGGCTGGAAACGATATTGCTCATGTGAGCATTATCTTATCTTTTACAAAGAGGCCAATAGCTACTCAAAACTTGGGGGCTGCATCCCAAGAAAGACCGTCAGCATCCTTTGCATTCATATTGGGTGATATGCCTGCAGGCAAAGGCCACTCAATCCCAATAACAGGATCATTCCAAGCGAGGCAAGCCTCACTCTGTGGATGATAGTATTCGGTCGTTTTGTACAAAAATTCTGCGGATTCAGAAAGTACTAAAAATCCATGGGCTAAGCCAGCGGGAACCCACATCTGTTTATGATTTTGTGCGCTAAGCTCAACCCCCGCCCACTTCCCATAAGTGGGAGAGTCTTTACGAATATCCACTGCTACATCAAATACGCTACCTGACACTACTCGCACCAACTTGCCTTGGGTCTGCTCTAGCTGATAATGCAAACCCCGCAAAGTCCACTGGCGAGAGAAAGAGTGATTGTCTTGCACAAACTGGACATTTAAACCGGTAGCAATAGCAAAGTCTTGAGCATTAAATGACTCGGTAAACCAGCCTCGCTCATCGCCAAAGACCTTGGGTTCAATCACTAAAACATCATGAATGGCAGTAGGTGTTACCTGTAATTTTGCTGGAGTACTCATTAGTTTTGTTTTTTTGCGGATAAAGAAATGGGTTGGGCTGAAGTATTGAGTTCAT
>CAIKGX010000034.1 GCA_903827075.1 uncultured beta proteobacterium
ACTCGCCTCAAAAGTCGCATTAATTGACCAAATCTCCACATATATCATTCAAGCAGGAGGAAAAAGGGTTAGGCCAGCCCTATTACTCCTAGTGACCAAGGCCCTTGCAAATCAGCAAGAAACACCCCACGCCCTAGAAATGGCCGCTGTTGTGGAATTTATACACACCGCTACCTTACTGCATGACGATGTGGTGGATGAATCCACCCTCAGAAGAGGCCGCGAAACCGCAAATGCTGCCTTTGGCAATGCTGCAAGCGTCTTAGTGGGTGATTTTTTATATTCTCGCGCATTTCAGATGATGATTGCCCCCAACGATTTACGTGTCATGCAAATTTTGTCAGATGCCACCAATACGATCGCCGAGGGCGAAGTGCTTCAACTCCTCAATATGAATGACCCTGAGGTGGATGAAGCCAGCTACCTTCAGGTGATTCGCTATAAAACGGCCAAGTTATTCGAGGCCTCTACGGAGCTCGGTGCGATTTTGGCAGGTACAAATGATGTCGTGCGGGAACAGGCAGCAGCATTTGGGCGGCATATTGGAACTGCGTTCCAATTAATGGATGACCTACTCGACTACACCGCTAATGCCGCTCAAATGGGTAAAAATGCCGGGGATGATTTGCGTGAGGGTAAGCCTACTCTGCCCCTCATTTATCTTCTAGAAAATGGGAGTCCAGAAGAACGTTTGATGGTACGAGCAGCAATTGAGCAAAATCAAGATTTACCTGAAGATGTTTTTGATCAGATACTCAAAGCCGTACAAAATTCAGGCGCCCTGGATTACACCCAAGCCGCAGCGAAGAGAGAGGTCGACCTTGCTTTGGCCTGCCTGAGCAACTTTCCGCAAAATGAAGCAACTACTGCTTTACATGCTTTGTGCGAATACTCCCTTGCAAGACAGACTTAAAGATTGCTACAGTTATCGCTACGGAATGTAGCGCAGCCTGGTAGCGCACCTCGTTCGGGACGAGGGGGTCGGAGGTTCAAATCCTCTCATTCCGACCATACTGCTCATGCCGTTCTCGGTTTAGCTATCACTATTCCACGCCTGTAAGATATCGCTTATCTAAAAAAATTTATTTCAGGAGATTGCATCATGACTCAATGGGTTCGATTCCAACATCAAGGCAAAAGTGGTTTAGGGCAAGTTAAAGGGGATCAAATTGCAATTTATTCTGGGGATCTCTTTAATAATCCCCAGGCCACTGGAGAAACTATTCACTTGGCGGATGTCACGATCGACATTCCTTGTATTCCATCCAAAATGGTTGCCATGGTCGATAACTTTCATGCGCTAGTTACCAAGCTAGAACATGCGGTTCCTGCGGAGCCCTTGTATTTTCTTAAGGGCAATAATTCTTTTTTAGCCGCAAATCAAGTCATTCGCACCCCAAAGTCCTATACCGGTAAGGTAGTTTATGAGGGTGAGTTAGGCATTGTGATCGGCAAGCACTGTCATGAGGCAGATGAATCAGAGGCGGCAGCCGCTATTTTTGGATACACCTGCATTAACGATGTCACCGCCATTGAAATTCTCAACCGAGACCCTGGCTACGCTCAATGGACTCGCTCCAAGAGCTTTAATACCTTTGGTGTCTTCGGCCCTTACATCTCAACCGATATTGACCCCAGTAAGCTCAGCATCAAAACCATACTGAATGAGCAAGAGAGGCAAAACTATCCTGTAGCAGATATGATTTTCCATCCAGCCAAACTCGTAAGCCTGATTTCCCAAGATGTTCCTCTTGAGCCCGGCGATATCATCGCTTGCGGCACCTCTGTTGGCGTTGGCTCCATGAAACCCGGTAGTAATGTCAGCATCATCATTGAAGGGGTTGGACGTTTAGATAATCGATTTGAGTAAGTCATCACCATATTGAAGACTAAAAAACAAAACCCCTCGCTATCTGTCGATAGCGAGGGGTTTTTCATATCAACTGATTCTTAGTGCTAGTAACCCGATACGGATGGCAATGCCAGGCTACCTTTTGAGGCTTGGACGTTTTCATCTAAATATTTAGTCAAAGCAAATACGGTATTTAAGCAAGGGGTAGGCGTCTCTGTAATCTTTCCCAACTCAATCACAGAGCCTAATAAAGCATCAATCTCTAAGCTACGACCCGCTTCTAAATCTTGCAACATCGAAGTCTTGTGTTTGCCGACCTTCTCAGCACCAGCAATGCGACGCTCAATATCCACGCGGAAAGTAACACCCAATTTTTCTGCAATTGTTTGTGCTTCAGCCATCATATTGCGGGCCAACTCTTTGGTTAGCGGATATTGACAGATCCCCTCTAAGGTTCCATGAGTTAAAGAGCTGATTGGATTAAAGGTCATATTGCCCCATAACTTCAGCCAAATCTCTGATCGAATATCTTCCAAGATAGGTGACTTGAAGCCAGCAGCACCCATCATTTCTGAGATCTTCTGAATGCGCTCAGTGGTCTTTCCGTCTAACTCGCCCAATGGAAAGCGATTGCCTTCGACGTGACGAATCACGCCAGGCGCTTGAGTAAAGGTAGCTGGATATACGACGCAACCAATAATGTTGTCTGGATTAATCGTCTTTTTAGCAACACCACCAGCATCGACCGTCTCAACAGAATGATCCTGATATTCCCCGTCCAGCTTTTGGAAATACCACCAAGGAATTCCGTTTTGCATTGGAATCAAAATGGTTTCTGGGCCCATGATGGTTGCTAAGTCATCAATAATCGGCTCCACTTGATGTGCCTTCACCGCCAAAATCACGACATCTGGAGTTTCTGTATCGGTAATTTTTTCTACTGCCTTTACCTGAGCCACTAAAGGCTCAGGCTGGTCATCCATAATTAAGGCAAGACCACGCTCTTTAATGGCAGCTAGTGTGGCGCCGCGCGCAACAACAGTGACTTCATTGCCCGCTCGTGCCAACATGACTGCAAGGTAGCCGCCAATGGCGCCGCCCCCACCTATCACACAGATTTTCATAGGAACTCCATAAGAATAAATAAATTTTGAATGTCTGCCATATTAGATGAGATTATTTTGCAGTGCAACAAAATAATCTTTCCTGAATTTTTAGCCGATTTCTGTCGATTTAAACGGCTTTTAGCATATCTTTAGGTACCAAACTACCCAGGAGCATTCCCGCGATACTGGCCATAAGCCCTGCCAACTGGGGAGGCAGGATGGAATTAGGCGCCAAAATCTCGCAACTAATCCAGACAGCCAAGCCACATACAACAGATAGCAGGCCACCCAAAGAATTTGCTCTAGGCCAGTAAACCCCAAAAGCAAGGGGTACAAAAGCAGCTACTAAAGTCACCTTATAGGCGCTCTCAACCATCTTAAAAATAGATAACTCTGAATTGATGGCGAAAAAGGTGACCACTACTGTAAAACATAACACGGTAATTCGCATAATTTTGAGTAGTTCACGATCGGTCAAATGCTTAAAGAATCCCCGCACAATATTTTCTGCGAACGTCACAGATGGAGCAAGCAAGGTTGCGCTGGCACAACTCTTAATAGCCGAAAGCAAGGCCCCAAAGAACATTACTTGAGCAAAGACAGGTGCGTGGTTTAGGATCAACTTTGGCAAGATCATTTGGGGATCTGTATTGAGATACTGCTTCACTAAATCAGGACTAATCAGTGTGGCGGAATAAGCCAAGTACAAAGGTACGAAAGCAAAAATGAAATACAGCACCCCACCCAAAATGGCCGCCTGCACTGCAATATTGACGTTTTTCGAAGAAGTGATTCGCTGAAAGACATCTTGCTGAGGAATCGATCCGAGCATCATCGTACACAGAGCTGCAACAAACCCCAATATTGATGCGAGATTCATATCAGGCCAAAAATTAGAAAACATGCCGGCTGCTGATGCATGCTCAATCACCACCCCAATACCGCCAGTTTGCGTTGTCATCTCACCACCGATATACAGCATGCCAATAACGATAATGATCATCTGAATAAAGTCAGTAATCGCCACAGACCACATTCCGCCAAATAGGGTGTAGATCAGTACACTGCCAGCACCAATGAGCATGCCACCCGTTTGAGAAATACCCCCTTCAGAAACAACATTGAAGACCAAGCCCAAGGCCTTAATCTGAGCCGCTACCCAACCTAAATAGGAAACTACGATACACAGGGTTACTAAAACCTCAACCGTGCGCCCATACCTCTCTCTAAAGAAGTCACCGATGGTGAGCATGCGACGGTTATATAGATGGCGTGCAAAAAAGAGGCCGACCAGAATGAGGCAGAGGGAAGATCCAAATGGATCAGAAACAACGCCTCCCAAGCCTTCTTTCAGGAAAGTTGCCGGAATGCCTAAAACGGTCTCAGAACCAAACCATGTGGCAAATACCGTGGCTGTAACAATAGGTAAGGGCAGGCTATGGCCAGCCGCAGCAAAATCTGCAGTGTTCTTCACTCTTAGTGCTGCCCATAAGCCAATGCCCACAGATACCACCCAGTAGATGATGACAAACCAAATCAACATCGGCCTATTTCCTCTTTAAGAATTTGAACAAATTATATGACCTTGTCACTTATGGCAATTAGGGAATATGAGTCAATTTAGGGCTAGGTGGTCTGAGATAATTGTCTGGTGAATATATCCATAGAGAACCCTAGTGCTGACCTGGCTTATCAAAAAACCATCTTGGGTTCTGTATCCCGCACTTTTGCCCTTACCATTCCCCTCCTTCCCCCTCCAATCGAAAAAGTAGTAGGGAATACTTATTTGCTCTGCCGAATAATCGATACGATCGAAGATGCGACAGAATTAACACCTGCAGCAAAGCAATATCTATCCGCCCTCTTTCTCGATGCTGTCTTAGAAAGAATCCCAGTCGAGTCATTCGTTACACCCTGCCTAGATTCTTTAAAACACTATACAAATCAAGATGAGCTCGATTTAATTGCCCATGCCCCCACGATATTACGAATACTCCATACATGCCCAGCAAGCGATCAAGCCGCAGTTAGCCGTTGCGTTTCCATCATGTCAAAAGGCATGTCCCAATTTCATAGCAAGCAAACTCCGTTGGGACTCAAAGATTTATCTGAATTTGAGGAATACTGCTATGTCGTTGCCGGCGTCGTTGGGGAGCTACTAAGCTCTATTTTTAGCGCGTATTCGCCCGCATTTGCAAAACAAATAAAAGGGCGCGAAGCGCTCTCGCTTGCTTTTGGCCAAGCCCTGCAGATGACTAATATCCTGAAAGACTCCCCAGAAGATCAAATCCGAGGCGTTTCATGGAAGCCTGCCGGGATCTCTCAGGCCGAACTATTGGGAATCGCTTATCAAAAACTGGAAGATGCTTTAGCTTACATACAGCTTATTCCCAAGGCGGATATAGGCATTCGGCGCTTTTGTTTCTTAGCCTTTGGATTGGCAGTGATGACCTTAAATAAAATTGCAAGTAAAGAGCTATTCAGCAGTCAAGGTAAAGTCAAGCTCGCAAGAAAGACGGTGGCAATGTTTTATAGTTTCACCGGATTTGCTACTACAAGTGATCTACTGATAAAAGCATTCTTTTATTTCGCCTCAACTCACTTAAGAAAACTCTCTTCAAAAAATCGCTAGAGCACGCCTTCATGCTTTAAAAGCCAAATTTTGATTTGACGGAATAAACCCGGAGAATTTTCTTGCATAAACCCGCCCACCCCTTGGGCTGATACCACTCGATGACAAGGCGTAATTAAGGGGTATGGGTTGGCTCCACAGGCAGTCCCTACTGCACGCGCACCACTTTGAATCAAGCGCGCAATTTCTCCATACGTTTTTGTTGAGCCTACTGAAATCGTTTCAGTAGCCCTCCACACTTTTTGCTGGTGAATCGTACCCACAGGCTTTAAAGGGAGATCAAAAGCATGAGAGGGGTTTTTAAAATAGCGCTCGCACTGCTTAGCCGCCTCCATTGCCAGCGCATTTATAGGCGGCTTGAGCGGAGTCTTGGGAGGCAAATAATCCATTTTTGAAACCATCAGACTACCGTCTACTACTTGCGTTTCTATCCCCATACATCCAAAAGGGGCCTCTATTACGCAATATTGTGGTGTTTTAGCTAATGGCAAGGATCCCATACGGAAGATTCTGACACAACTAGCGGAAAGAAATTGCCGCTATTTCTCCTAAAGCTATAGCTAGTGAAATCGCACTTTGCTATATTGATTCTTCTTTATTCTTTGCAGGCTGACTTCATGGACACCTTTTTTGACGATTGGCCCTTTTACGGGCAAGTTGCTCTAGTCCTATTTTTACTCGCTCTTTCTGGTTTTTTCTCAATGGCTGAAACCAGCATGCTGTCTTCTAATCGCCACCGTTTACGCGCGATGGCCAACGGCGGCAATGCAGGTGCAGCGCTGGCAGAAAGACTCTTAAAACGCATTGACTCCCTGCTATCCGTACTGCTGATATCCAATAATTTAATTAATACGGTATTGCCAATCCTGGTGACCGGCATTGCATTGCATATTTTTGGTGACAGCGGGCTAGTACTTTCTCTTGCTACTTTAGTGGTAGCACTACTGATTATTATTTTTAGCGAAATTACCCCAAAGGTGATTGGTGCTGCATTTCCGGAAAAGATTGCTTCTAATGTAGGCTGGTTCATTCTCCCGCTGACTTTTATTCTCAAACCGCTGCTGTGGTTTATCAATAGTTTTGTATCAGGGCTCATGAAGTTATCTGGGCTGCAGACTTCAACAGAAAATCGGGTAATGAGTAAAGAAGAGTTGCGCAGCCTAGTACTCGAGTCGAACCGTTTTGTCTCAACTCATCATCGCAATATTTTGCTCAATCTATTCAATCTAGAAAATATTTTGGTTGATGATGTCATGACACCTAGGTCGAAGATTGAAATCCTTGATCTGTCCAGGCCAATTGATGAAGTAGTAGAGCAGTTAGAGACTTGTTATCACAATAAGTTGCCAGTTTGTGATGGCGACTCGGAGCGTATTGTCGGGATTTTATCTGTCAAGAAAACACTCTCCTTGCTTGGTGATGCTGAACTCAATCACGAAGACTTTAGATCCTTGGTAAGTGAGCCCTACTTTATCCCTAGCGGGACACCCGTATTACAACAGATGCAATTTTTCCAGGATAACCAACAGCGCTTGAGCCTAGTGGTCAATGAATATGGGGAAGTCCTCGGCTTGGTAACTTTTGAAGATATTGTTGAAGAGCTTATCGGCGAGTTCACAACCTCCTTCTCTAATCTATCGAATGATCCCCGTTGGTTGCCAGATGGCACTTATCTAGCAACTGGTGGCGCCTCATTACGCGACTTAAATCGCTTACTAAATTTAGACCTTCCCTTGGATGGCCCACGAACCCTCAATGGCCTTATCCTTGAAAAGTTAGAGGCTATTCCTGATCACGATGTCAGCATCCGCATCGCTGGAGTAGTAATGGAGATTGTGCATTTTGACGATCAAGGCATAAAGACGGTCAAACTATATCGACCAGCCAACCAAATCAAGATAGTTTGATCGGTACAAATGATGACTCTCTCATTATTCGAACCTGGCATGAAATTTCTGTTCATGCATTAAATTCCAGGGCTTCGGATATTCATATTGAGGCCCGTCCTCAAGAAACCATCATTCGCATTAGGGTAGATGGTCTGTTGCAGCTACAGACAGCCTATTCAATTGATTTACACGAGCGTTTAATCACTCGCATCAAAGTATTAGCACGCCTCGATATTGCTGAAAAGCGACTCCCCCAAGATGGGCGCTTATCCATTGGTCATGACTTTAGCAAACCTAATGTGGATTGCCGTGTCTCCATCTTGCCAACACTATATGGTGAAAAAGCAGTAGTACGAATTCTGCCTAGCCAAATCGATGACTTGGCGTTAGACAAAATTGGACTACTTCCAGAGCAGCTCGCCATTTTTCAAAATGCGCTAAAACAGCCCAATGGCTTAATACTGGTTACAGGTCCAACTGGAAGCGGAAAAACGAGAACGCTGTATAGCTGTTTGAGAATGCTCAATCACATCGAGCGCAATCTCTCCTCGATTGAAGATCCTATTGAGATTCGCTTGCCTGGCGTCAATCAAGTGGCTTATCACCCACGGGCAGGCTTAGATTTTTCAACCATTATTCGCGCACTCTTAAGACAAGATCCTGACGTGATTATGATCGGTGAAATCAGAGATAAAGTTACAGCAGAGCTAGCGATTCAAGCCTCTCAAACTGGTCACCTCGTTCTCAGCACATTGCACACCAGAAATGCTTTAGGTGCTCTAGCGCGTTTAAAAAGTTTAGGAATTGAAGATGAGGCGCTGTACTCTTGCCTACTCTGCGTGAGCTCACAACGCCTCATCAGAAAATGTTACAAAGACTCTCAATATCTGGGTCGCCTTGGAGTGCATGAAGTGCTAACTATTCATCAACTGAGCAACCCTGATACTGACTACCTCAATATGCATATGGCTGGTATGCGTTATGTGCAAGCTGGATTGATTGATCAAGCATCCCTAGAATCTGAGGTTGGCGCATGTCATTGGTAAGTGATATTTTTTCACAAAAAAGCCTGGGTAAAGCAGATCAATTCCATTTTGCCCAGCAGTTGCTTTCCCTGTTACATGCAGGTCTACCTTTACTCAATGCAATTGAGCTACTCATGCGTTCCGCGCCCAAACCCTGGCAACCTTGGCTTCTTCATATTCGTGATCTACTTAAAAAGGGGAATAGCTTTTCTCAAAGTTTGCGCGTACAAGAAAATCGATTTTCTGCGGAATTTATTAATCTCATTCGAGTTAGCGAAAGGTCGGGCGATCTCACCCTAGCCCTAAAGACCATTTGCCAACAACTTGAAGCTCAAATTGAATTAAAGCGCAAAGTTCAACAATCTTTGGCATATCCCCTGATCACACTCGCAAGCTCTTTTCTCTTAGTGCTGGTGATGATGATTTGGGTTGTCCCAGTATTTAAAGAGGTCTTTAGTCAATTTCAGGCAGAGCTACCGGCACCCACTAGAGTATTGATTGCTATTTCAACCATCGTTGAGAATTTCTATTTAGAAATCTTGATCTTTATACTGATCAGCATGGGCCTCTTTGTTTCCGCATGGTTAAAGTCCACATATTTACAAAAGCAGTGTGATCGCTGGAGTCTACGCATCCCCATATTGGGTAATTTATTTCGCTTAGCTACCCTCACGCACTGGTGCCGCACCCTAGGGCATCTATTAAATTCAGGCCTCCCGCTACCAGATGCACTAAGAGTAACGGCCCAATCCTCAAATCACTGGTTAAGTCATGACTTCAGTGCTGAAATTTTTAAACAGCTTACACGAGGATGGCCTTTTAGTGACGCCTTAAGCAAAGCTGATCCTGCGCACCTTCTCTTTGATATTGAAACCTTACAATTATTGCAAATAGGTTCTGAAAGTGGTTCATTAGCCGAAATGCTTTGTAAACGGGCTGATATCCTTGGGGCTCAATTAAGCAATCGGCTAAATACCTTAAGTCAAACTTTGGAGCCCATATTTATACTTCTCGTCGGAATGATTATTGGTGGCATAGTGATCATCTTGTATTTACCCATATTTAATCTAGGGCAAATTGTTTAATGGGCTCACAAGAAATCATCTTTCTTATAAAGGCGATCCTGATAGTCAGCTTGACTTACTTGGCCTACATTGATTTGAGAAGTTTTCGCTTGCCAGATAGCGTGACCTTACCCCTCATAGCAGCCGGCATTGGGTTTAATTACTTCTCTGATCTTCGCTTTACTGACCCTCAAGCGGCTGTAATAGGTGCCTGCCTTGGTTACACCTTTCTTTGGGTGCTCAATCTAGCCTATCGCATATTGACAGGGAAGAACGGAATTGGGATGGGGGATGCCAAGCTTCTGGCCGGTTTAGGGGCTTGGCTTGGCTGGAGCAGTCTACCGAGCATTCTCTTGCTAGCTTCCATCACTGGCTGTATTGGTGGGTTAATTTGGCTCAGGTGCAATAAGCAAAGTCATCAACAGGCCTTTCCATTTGGCCCATTTTTGGCCATTGCTGGCATCATTGCACTGTTATGGTCGTAACTCCTCTATCCCATTTAGATAAACAGCCCGATTTAAGCACTTTAAGGGGCGTTATTCCCTTGGTCGGCCTAACCGGAGGAATTGGTTCAGGCAAGACTGCAGTGAGTCATTTATTAGCTGAATTTGGGGCGGGAATCATCGATACAGATCTGATCGCCCATCAAATTACAGCCCCCAGTGGGACTGCCATTGCCGCCATTCAGAACGCATTTGGTGCAGAGTTTATTGACCTAGATGGATCCCTCAATAGAGGTAAGATGCGCGCCCTGGTCTTTGAAAAACCGTCAGCTAGGCAAATTTTGGAGCAAATAACCCATCCTTTGATTAAAGAGCAAACTGCTCAGCAGGCTTTTACTTTAGCCAAGACACAAGCGCCCTATTTGGTATTTGTTGTGCCCTTATTGTTTGAATCGGGGGCATGGCAGCAGTTAATGGACCATATCGTAGTGGTAGATTGCCCTGTGGAAACCCAAATTGAGCGGGTGATGGATCGCAATAAGCTCAGCAGATTAGAGGTAGAAAACATTCTGAAGGCACAAGCAAGCCGTGAGAATCGACTCTCAATAGCCAATAGCATTATTGAGAACCATGGCTCTGTAGAGGAATTGAGAGCGCCAGTCCTACAACTGCACCAAAAACTACTGAAGATTGCGGAAGATATCCGCAGTTCGTCATAGAATATAGCCTTGTGATTGTCTACGAATACCCCTTCAACGAATTAGTCCGAAGCATGCTTCGGCTGGAGTATTTGTTCGCCCGCTTTAATCACTTTGTCAGGTCCGATGATCCTGAATTGCATCACAATGCGATTGCCATCTTGTTTGATTTAGGTGATATTGGCTCTAGGGGAGATATTAAATCCCTACTACTCAAAGAGTTCGAGCGCCAGAAATATACCTTAAATGGTTTGAAATCTTCACAGAAGGTCGACCAAGAAGCGCTTTCTCAGACGCTTTCTCAAATTGATAAAGCAGCAATTAATATCAATCAATCTGTCGGAAAACCCAATTCAGTCATTACCGAAAGTGAATGGCTCAATGCAATTCGCACCCGCCTCAATATTCCAGGCGGAACTAGCCCCATTGATTTACCGAGTTATCATGCGTGGAAAAATAGTCCTACTACTGCGCGTAGAGAGCTTCTGGAAAATTATGTAGCGCCACTTTTGCCATGGCATGAAGCATGTCAAATATTTTTACGTTTACTGCGCCAATCTGGTGAAGCAAAAGATGTTGTGGCACATCAAGGCGCATTTCAGCAAGCGCCCTCTGGCAAGGTATATCAACTCATGCGCATTGCATTAGAAGATGATTCACTTTTTGCAGAAATTAGCGCAAACAAATATTTGCTGTCTATTCGCTTTATGAAATCAGATCGCGATAGAAAACCTCAAGTTATTTCTGAGGATATTCCCTTTCGATTAACCCTCTGTCAGCTTTAAGCAAAGAGTTCTTGTAGTTTATCTAGCATGGGCCAAGCCGCAGGCAATAAGGGCTGCACGCTAGGACCTTCCTTTGAAATCACCTGCCAAGACAACTGCTGACCCTCGCAGCCTGTGGGCGTTCCGCTCCACTGACGAATAACGCTGACATGAAGCCGCACATAAGCATGGGGATAATCATGCTCGATTACAGTCAGGTCTTCACTTGACTCTATATCGATTCCCAGCTCTTCTTGCAGCTCTCGTTTTAATGCAGAAAATACTGTTTCGCCTTCTTCAATCTTACCGCCTGGAACCTCCCAATACCCAGCATACGGCTTACCTTCTGGACGTTGACCCAAAAGATAGCGGCCCTCAGCGTCTAATAAGATTCCAGCAGCTACTTCAGTAACTGGACGATTTTTTTCGTTCATCAGCGCGAAATATTATGCGTGTGAACCAGCCCAATGCTTAGCAAACTGCCAAGCAACACGGCCAGAACGAGAGCCTCGCTCTAATGCCCATACTAATGCCTCTGCTCTAGCAGCTTCAATTTGAACATCACTCAATCCAAAATGACGCAACCAATGCGCAATGATCAATAAATACTCATCTTGTTTTGGTGGGTAAAAAGAAAGCCATAAACCAAAGCGCTCTGAAAGAGAGATTTTTTCTTCAACCACTTCACCAGGATGAATTTCTCCGTCATCGCTATACGCATAGCTTTCGTTGTCCTTCATATATTCAGGCAATAAATGGCGACGATTGGATGTTGCATAAATTAAAACGTTATCTACTTGTGCCGATACAGAGCCATCTAAAGCAGACTTCATGGCCTTATAGCCAGACTCGCCATCATCGAAAGAAAGATCATCACAAAAGATAATGAAGCGCTCAGGGCGTTCAGCCAATAACTCAGTGATATCAGCCAAATCAGCTAAATGCTCTTTTTCTACCTCAACCAAACGCAGGCCTTGGCTAGAAAATTCATGGAGGCTAGCTTTGATTAATGATGACTTACCTGTGCCCCTAGCGCCAGTGAGCAAAATATTATTGGCGGGTTTTTTCTCAATAAAATGTTTGGTATTGTCACGAATCGCATCACGTTGTCGATCAATATTCTGCAAATCATCAAAGGTAATATCTGATACATACTTTACTGGCTGCAAAAAACCAATGCTGCCAAAAATACTATCTCTGCGACGCCATCTAAATGCAGTAGTCGATTGCCACTGCTCCTCGGTTAGCTGCTTAGGTAGAAAAGTTTCTAAGTGGCTCAGTAGTTGTTCTAATTTTTCATTCATGCTGTTTACTTTCTACGAACGGTAATCGGCATTAATAGAAACGTATTCGTGAGATAAATCACACGTCCACATAGTCTGCTGAGCAGTACCACGTCCCAAGTCAATCTTGACAGTAATTTCTTCGGCCTGCATTACTCGCTGGCCATCCGCCTCTTGATACGCAGGGTTACGCCCGCCATCTTTAGCTACCCAAACATCTCCAAGCCACATCTGCACGCGATTCACATCTAAATCACCAATACCGGCATAGCCAATCGCTGCCAAAATTCGACCCAAGTTCGGATCGCTAGCAAAAAAGGCCGTCTTTACCAATGGTGAATGGGCTACAGCCTCAGCCACCAATCGGCACTCTACTTCAGTCTTACCGCCCAAAACCTCAATCGTAATAAATTTAGTGGCACCCTCACCATCGCGCACAATCATTTGTGCCAGCTTTTTGGCCAAGGCAAGCAAAGCATCTCGTAGCACTGCATAACTAGGATCAGCAATGGACTGAATCTGCACTGCAGACTGGCCCGTTGCCATGATGATGAATGAGTCATTTGTCGAGGTATCGCCATCAATGGTGATGGCATTAAAAGATTGGTCAGCCACTTCGCGAGTCAAATTACTCAATAGACCAGGCGCAAACCCAGCATCGGTTGCAATAAAACCTAACATCGTCGCCATGTTTGGATGAATCATCCCTGCACCCTTACAGATACCAGTCAGCGTCACTTCGCCTGCAGGCATTTGTACCGTCATGGAAGCTGCTTTGGGCTGGGTATCCGTCGTCATGATAGCTTCAGCTGCATCAAACCAATGGTCCTCATCCAGATTGGCCACTGCCATAGGTAGCGCAGAGATAATTTTTCCAATCGGTAATGGCTCTAAAATCACGCCAGTAGAAAATGGCAGAATTTGCTCTGAATTGAGCTCCAAGTCTTTGGCTAATGCAACACAGGTTTCCAAGGCATGCTTCATCCCCTCATCGCCCGTACCTGCATTGGCATTGCCAGTATTGACCACCAAAGCCCGAATCTCGCCTTTAGCCCCTTCTTGAGCTAAATGCTCCCTACAAACCTGCACGGGGGCTGCGCAAAAACGGTTCAATGTGAACACACCAGCCACCTGGGATCCCGGAACCAAGGTCATTACTAATAAGTCTTTGCGGTTCGCCTTTTTAATGCCGGCTTGAGCGATGCCCATCTGAAAGCCCTTCACAGGCTTAAGCTGGTCTTTTTGGGGGAGAGGTAGATTCACTGTCATAGTCTGACAATTGTAGAGGTAGAGGAGACCTTTAGGGGTGGGGTCGGAACTCTAAAGGGAACTTCAACGAGCTATTTGAGCCTGTAATTAAGATAGGTCTGCAAATACCTGTGCCTCAATTGAAGCCCACTCTTGATCCGTAAAGAGGCGTGAACGTGTATGAAATGCTTTGCCGGTAGAACCCTCAAGAGAAAAGGTGCCCCCATGCCCTTCGACAACATCCAAAATCAATTGCGTATGCTTCCAATACTCGTATTGAAGTTTGCCAATATAGAATGGTACCCCTGCAAGCTCGCCTAATTTGATGTCATACGGACCAATCGTCAAATCCGTTGGCAAGTAACAGTTAGCAGCGCTGTTATCACAGCAACCGCCAGATTGATGAAACAGGATTTGGCCATGCTCGGCTTTCAGCTGCTTGATCAGCACAAGGGCATCGTCGGTGGCTACTACTCTTTCAACCATCGCTATTTCCTTAGGGAAAATACATCGAACAAAAGGGCGGATTGCTCCGCCCCCTGATGCAATGAACAACTGCTTTTTTAGAAGAAGCCCAACTTAGTTTCACTATAACTGACCAATAAATTCTTGGTGTGCTGATAGTGATTCAACATCATTTTATGGTTCTCTCTACCAATACCAGACTCTTTATAACCCCCGAAGGCTGCATGTGCAGGATATGCGTGATAGCAATTAGTCCATACGCGGCCAGCTTTAATAGCACGACCCATGCGATAAGCTACATTACCGTTTCGGCTCCATACGCCCGCACCCAAACCATAGAGGGTGTCATTGGCGATTTCCAGAGCTTCTGCTTCATCCTTAAAGGTGGTCACCGTCAACACTGGGCCAAAAATTTCTTCTTGGAAGATGCGCATTTTGTTGTGCCCTTTAAAGAGGGTTGGCTGCACATAGTAACCCCCAGCAAGATCGCCATCTAAATGCGCTTGCTCACCACCAATTAATACTTCTGCGCCCTCTTGCTTGCCCAAATCCAAATAGGAAAGAATCTTCGTGAGCTGCTCTTTCGAGGCTTGTGCGCCCATCATGCTGTCACTATCCAAAGGATTAGCATGATTGATGGCCGCAACTCTTTTGATCACACGCTCCATAAACTTATCGTAGATACTTTCCTGAATAAGAGCACGTGATGGGCAAGTACATACTTCACCCTGGTTAAAGGCAAATAACACCAAGCCTTCAATTGCTTTGTCTAGGAATCCGTCGTCCTTATCCATCACATCAGCAAAGAAAATATTTGGTGACTTACCACCCAATTCAAGTGTTGCAGGAATCAGGTTGTTTGCAGCCGCCTGAGCAATTACCCGACCAGTAGATGTCGATCCAGTAAAAGCGATCTTCGCAATACGCTTACTTGAGGCTAAAGGCATACCAGCCTCACGCCCATAACCATTGACGATATTGAGTACGCCAGGCGGCAGGAGATCGGCAATTAATTCAGCTAAGATCAAAATAGAAATAGGAGTTGATTCTGCAGGCTTTAACACGACACAGTTGCCAGCACCCAATGCAGGGGCTAGTTTCCAGGCAGCCATCAGAATGGGGAAATTCCAAGGAATGATTTGACCAACCACCCCTAATGGCTCATGAAAGTGATATGCAACAGTAGTTTCATCAAGCTGGGAAAGGGATCCTTCTTGTGCGCGCACGCATCCAGCAAAATAACGAAAATGATCGACAGTCAACGGAATATCCGCGTTTAATGTTTCTCGAATCGCTTTACCGTTATCGACTGTTTCTGCGTAGGCAAGTAGCTCAAGGTTTGCCTCGATACGATCAGCAATCTTCAGCAAAATGTTAGCGCGATCAGTTGGGGATGTTTTACCCCATGCATCAGCTGCTTTATGGGCAGCATCTAAAGCCAACTCGATATCTTCAGCACTGGAACGGGCTGCTTGTGTGTAGACTTTACCGCTAATTGGGGTAATCACATCAAAGTACTGGCCTTTGACTGGCGCAGTCGATTTGCCACCAATAAAATTATCGTAACGGGCTTTGTACTGAATTTTTGCGCCTTGTGCGCCGGGAGCTGCGTAGATCAAGATTCTCTCCTATAAGAGTGTTCCAAAAAAATGCCGTTAGTCTCTTCAAGACATAGCAATGAGGAGCACTGTCATACAAATAGCAAACTTAATCAATCAGATGCAGTGCAGCAATTTTTAAAGCACTCTAAAGCACCTGAAAATGAGGGTATTTCCTGATCCATATAACGGGCAACTGTTCATTTATGTGACACCCTATATTTCTGGCTTCATCATTAAGGGTATTGCCTCATTCAGTAAACCGCTTTTGTTTATATAGTACTTATCTGACTTTTTGTGGAATTAAAATGAAAGTATCCAATCTCCGTGATATCAGAAGAAGCTGGCTTCTGCACGGGGACCCTCCTGCGGATGGCCTAGAGTCACAACTGGGTTTCACGGTTTATCGTTCATGGCAAAGATGCCTACAGTCTGGTCTAGAAGCATTTCAAAAGCAATTGCCTGACAATATTTTAAGTGGCCAAATATTGCAGTCTCGCATTGAGCAGCGCCGCGAATTAATAGCTTTAGCCAAACCAACCATGAATTATCTACATGGACTCATGTCGGGAAGTGGTGGCGTCATTGTCTTGTCCGACCACCAAGGTGTCATCGTCCACTCTGTTGGGGATGCACAATTCATCTCCAAGGCTGATCGAATTTTGCTAAAGACAGGTGCATCATGGCAAGAAAAGCATCGGGGAACTAATGCCATTGGCACTGCTTTAATTGAGCGTACTGCCGTATCTATTAACGGGTCAGAACACTTTTTGGAAAACAATGGATTTTTGAGTTGTACTGCAGCGCCAATCTTTTCGCCAGATGGAAAAATTAGTGGTGTTTTAGATATCTCCACAGATAAAAGCGCTTACCATCCACATACCATTGGCCTAGTTAAGGCCACAGTCCACTCCCTGGAAAAGCAATTATTTTGCACCTATGAATCCCAGTACGCCCTCATTCTTAAAGTACATAGCAGTCATGAGGGCTTAGGTTCAATGGGAGAGGGCATGATTGGGATTGATGAAGACGGCACCATTATTGGACTAGACCGGGCCGCCCTTTCTTTAATGGAAATCAGCACTCTTGATATTGGGGCGGTAAAAATTCAGCAGCTCTTGGATATCCCCTTGGACAAGATATTTGATTATGCGAAAAAAGATGCCGGAAAAGTACATGAATTTAGAACATATTGCTCTAAAACTTTGTTTTTTAAAATTGCGTCAAGCCAATCATATCGCCCTTCCTCCAAGGGAAAGGGAGCAGATGTCTCTGTAGATTTATCTGCCAATTCAACGGGGCCTACCAAAGGCAATGAATTTGAATCCGGCGCCCTGAAACAACTCTCTAGAATAGCGATTCAGAAAACCCTAGAGAAAACGAATGGCAACATTAGTCTCGCTGCAAAGCTTTTAAGGATTAGTAGAAATACTTTGTATCGCTACTTAAAGGGTGAGCCCTAATTAAGCCAAGGACCCGCAACAGTTCTTATACTTTTTACCGCTACCACAAGTACATGGATCATTTCGTCCAACCTTGGGTCC
>CAIKGX010000035.1 GCA_903827075.1 uncultured beta proteobacterium
AGCATCGGAGCACCATCAAAGCCAGTCAACCAACCATCGCGAACTATTGCAAACACTGAACTATGCTGAATGGATGTCGAGAAGCATTAAGAATAGTATTGATGGTGTTGCCGCTCAATTACAAAAGGGCTTGACCTTCCTGGGCTCTACTGGTGCTACTGCACCCTTTATTGGCTTGTTTGGAACGGTATGGGGCATCTATCACGCTCTCATTGCCATCAGCAGTTCAGGTAGCGCACAAATTGATCAAGTAGCAGGACCGATTGGTGAGGCCCTCATCATGACTGCATTAGGTCTGGCGGTAGCGATCCCAGCGGTGCTGGGCTTTAATGCGATCAATCGCGCTAACAAATTGTTGGTGACTGATCTCAATCGCTTTGGCAACGATCTACTCGCCTATTTTGTTACTGGTGCCCGCATGAAGTCGGGAGAATAAATATGTCTTTCCATCTACAGGAAAATCAGAACGAAGACAGCATCATGGCTGAAATCAACATGACGCCGATGGTCGATGTCATGTTGGTGCTCTTAATTATCTTCATGATTACACTGCCCGTCATTCAGCAAGCCGTAAAGGTGGAATTGCCTAAAGCCAATAGTGTGCGCAATGAAGTGAAACCAGAATCAATACAACTCTCAATTGATGCAAAAGGTCAGATTTTCTGGAACAGTACGCCAATTGATTTAGAGACTTTCAATGGCTATGCCGAGAAAGCTGCTCAAAAAGAACCACAACCTGAAATTAACTTGCGCGCTGATAAGTCCGTGAAGTATGAATATGTTGCTCAGGTCCTTGCCGCATCACGCCGGGCCGGTTTAACGAAATTAGGCTTTGTTACAGATCCGAATTAAGGCGTAGATTTAGCAATAAAGTAGGCCTGTGTTACTGGGGTACACCAAACCACCCCATCCCCTATTTGTCCTGTCTGGCAAATAGTCACAATCTTATCCATCAAGACCTCAGCAATTTCATCATTGCAAATGATTTCAATCTTGATTTTGGCTGAGTAATCGGTAAGCTCATCCTTAATATTGACCTTATTCGTACGGGAAGGCGCACCAAACCCTTCGGCTTTGGAAATCGTCATCCCCGGAAAACCGGGCAAATTAATCAGCGTGTTTCTGAGAATGGCTAATTTATTGGGGCGAATAATCGCCTTTACTTCCATCATGCTTCCGCCTCCTTATCTTCAAACCACCTATACAAAACCGGCAATACCAGTAATGTTAAAGCAGTTGACGTAATCAAGCCAGCAATGACCACTGCTGCCAAGGGGCGGGTCACCTCAGATCCAGGGCCTCCAGAGAACAGCATCGGCACTAAAGCCAACATCGCCACCGAAGCCGTCATCATTACCGGTCTAAAGCGATGTCCGCATCCATGGATCAAAGCATCTTCCATTGAGTAGCCATCTTCTCTTAATTGCTTAATAAAGGAGATTAGCACTACGCCGTTTAAGACGGCAATGCCCCATAAATTAATGAAGCCTACAGCCGCCGGCACTGAGAGATATTCTCCAGCAAGAAATAAACCAAATACCCCGCCAATCGAAGCAAATGGTAAAACCAAAATAATTAATCCTGCCAAACGGAGTGATTTAAAAAGCATAAACAGCAAGAAATAAATAGCCATGATGGTCAATGGAATAATCACCATCAAACGCGACATGGCTCGTTGCATGTTTTCAAATTGACCGCCCCATTGCAATGTATAGCCTTGAGGTAATTCCACGTTTTTCTCAATTAAGGTTTGCGCTTCTTTAACAAATCCACCTAAATCTCGACCTTCCACGTTCACCCCCACTACTAAACGACGCTTGCCGGATTCGCGAGAAATTTGAGCTGGGCCATCGACGATCGTAATCTCAGCTAAATCTCGTATGAGAACTTGAGCCCCATCAGGAGAATGCAAAATAATATTCTCAATAGCATCCACATTATTTCTATAGGGTGCTGGGTAGCGAAGAGCTAAAGGGAATCGCCTCTCACCCTCATAAATCGTGGACGCCTGCTTGCCACCAATCGCCGTTTCAATGACCTCATTCACATCAGATACATTGATGCCATAACGTGCAATCGCATCCCGATTGATTTTAATGTTGAGATAGTTCTGTCCAGAGGCCTGCTCAATACGAAGATCATTAGCCCCTTTCATTTTCATTAAGGTCTGGCCTATCTGTGCGCCTAACTTTTGCAAGATCGCAAGATCTTCACCAAAAATTTTGATAGCCACTTGAGAACGTACACCTGAAACCATCTCATCTACCCGAGCTGCAATAGGCTGTGAAATCGATAATTCAATACCGGGAAGCGTTTTGAGCTTTTCACGGATGGCTTGTCCTATCTCTTCTTGACTCAGACTGCGATCACCCAAGGGCTTTAAAGTCACGATGGGATCAGATTCATTTGGCTGACCGGGATCTGCTGCTGAATCCCCTTTACCCAAACGAGACACCGCCATTTGTACACCAGGAATAGTCATGATGCGTTTAATTGCTTCAAACTCCAATTTAATGGATTCATCTAAGGAAATATTTGGTGCTCGCACAATTACCGGCGTAATGGAACCTTCTTGCATCACCGGAATAAAAGCCTTCCCCAACATCACAAAACCCACTACGCTAATTCCCAGGGCAATAAAGGCTCTTTTCACCACCAATTTTGGATTTGCTAAAGACCAAGTCAGCCAACGCTCATACGGAGCGCGCATCTTCTTAACGATGGTGGTGTCGTCTTCGCTTCCGCCCTTAAGTATGTAAGAACACAGTACGGGGGATAAAGTAAATGAAAGAATTAAAGATATGGTTAGGGCAATGGCGATGGTAATGGCCATTGGTGCAAACATTTTTCCTTCCATGCCCTCCAAAGAGAGTAAAGGCATGAACACGAGAATGATGATGCCGACCCCGAATAAAACAGGCTCACCCACTTCAGAAGCAGCCTCTAAAATAATCCGGTTTTTAGATTCACCCGTCTTGAGTCTTTGACCCAATTTAGCAAAGGTATTTTCTACGACCACTACTGATCCATCGACCATGATGCCGATCGCAATTGCCAGGCCACCAAGGGACATGAGGTTCGCTGAAATGCCATAGCGATTCATGACCAAGAAAGTTAATAAGGGTGTTAATACTAAAGTGGCGACAACGATGAGGGATGAGCGAACATCACCTAAGAATAAGAATAGCAATATGACAACGAGAATCACGCCCTCAATTAATACCTTGGCCACATTAAACATGGCTGCATTGACTAAATCCGTCCGGTCATAAAAAGGCACAATCTGCAAGCCATCAGGAAGTAATTTGCCTTCGTTAATTTCTGCTACTTTGAGTTTGATTCTATTAACTACTTCACGCGCATTACCGCCACGAATCATTTGAATAATTCCAGCGACACTTTCGGTATAGCCATTCTTAATAGCCGCACCCTGCCGTATCTCACTACCAATGACCACTTCAGCCACATTCTTAACGTAAACCGGGGTACCCCTTACCTCTTTGAGAATAATTTTTCCGATATCTTCCGGCTTAGAAATTAAACCGATACCCCGAATGAGATATCGCTCTGAATACGTCGGTAGCTGACCACCTCCAGAATTGGCATTATTTCTAGCCAGCGCCTCATACACCTCACGCAAACTAATCTGGTAATGGCGTAATCGTTCAGGATTCACTAAGACTTGATATTCGCGTGCATACCCCCCTAACGTATTCACTTCAGCAACTCCTGGAATGGAGCGCAATAAGGGGCGCACAATCCAGTCTTGAACTGCACGGCGATCCTCAAGTTCTTCTACTGTTAATTCTCTTTCCTGATCAGAGGGATGATCTATGGTGTATTGATAAACCTCGCCCAGCCCTGTTGAAGGGGGCGCTAATACTGGAGTAATGCCGATGGGCATCTTAGAGGCGACCTCAATTAACCTTTCAGTTACCAACTGTCGCGCAAAATATAAATCTGTTTTATCAGTAAACACTAAAGTAATCGCAGCAATACCATTGCGATTTAAGGATCGCATCTCCGTAAGGCCTGGCAATCCAGTCATCGCCAACTCGATTGGAACCGTAACGAAACGCTCAACCTCTTCTGGTGAGCGTCCGGGTGCTTCTGCAGCAATCTGAACCTGCACATTCGTGACATCTGGAAAAGCATCTACCGATAAGCGCTTAGTAGCCAATAATCCCCCAATGAGAAGGACCATGGAAATAATGACGATTAGTAATCGCTGCTGTAAGGCAACACGAACAATTTTTTCAATCATGCTTTTTAGCCACCACTCAACTGACGCTTGCGCTCAGTATTTAAGTGATAAGCACCATTAATCGCAATCTCTTGACCTTCCTTTAGACCCCAAAGCACAGGACGGTAGCCTTTACCCTCTGGCCCAAGCTTTACCGTAACCATTCGATAAACATCATCCTCTTCACGAACAAAGACATGGTCATGGTTATCCTCCCGGAAAACCGCGCCCACAGGAACAAGTAAACGATCTACGGGCTGACTCTCAATGAGCATCGTCGCTAACATGCCAGGCTTAATTTGGCCCTCAGGATTAGGGACTTCCATTCGAACTAATACAGTACGTGTTGTTGGATTGACAATCGAATCCACATGCGCCACCGTGCCTTCAATTTCTAAATTGCGTAGGGCTGGAATAATGGCGGTCACTTTCTGACCCTTATGAATAAGATAGGCATTACTTTCAGGAACTTCAGCGATCGCCCAAAGTAAACCCAAATCCGCAATCGTAAATAAGGCATCCGCAGGTTGCACAACCTGACCCTTATTAATCTTTCGCTCTACTATCTCACCGGGTATGGTGGCAATGACGTTATTAATAGACTCAATCAAGCCCGACTTGGCTAAGCGATCAATGCTAGCTTGATCCATTCCCTGAACGCGGAGTTGGTCATTAGCCGCCCTAAATTCCGCTTTCGAACTGCTTGCTTCCGCCTCACGTTTTTGCAACTCTGCTAATGCAATCACATCTTCTTTATATAAAATTCTGGCGCGGTTAGCCGCTTGGTCTGCCAACTGACTTGCACTCTTAGCCTTTAAATAGGCCAATTGAGATTGTGTTAACTCAGTTGATGTGATTTTTGCCAGCACGTCACCCTGCTTGACCATCTGTCCAGGAATAGCCAAGATATCCGATACGCGCCCCGTGACGTTTGCCCCAATTCTGGAAAGAAACTGTTCATTAAAATCGATTCGCCCAGAAACCCGCAGCTCCTCAACAAAAGGACCCATTTGGACCTTTCCCTCGGAAATCATTTTCTGTATATCAGGATTAATCAGAACCACGTTGGGATCTTGCACTGATTTAATCGACGGCCTTACATCAAATACATTGAAGTAATTCAGTGCAATCAAAAAGGCGCAGAACCATGGCAAATAAAATGTTCCTTTTTTTACCCAGGCTGGCGACCGATCATATTTAGTAGAAACAATGGGGGCGTGCACAGCGATCCATTCATGGGCTTGTGCGTACCACTCTTTTTGAGTGCTTACCGTAAGCTCGAGCAATGCCTTGCCATGAAACCTCACCTTTTCTACAAGAAAGGTTTTCCATGTACGTAGCTGCTCTACGATTTTTTTGAACTCTTGCTTCATTGCTTCCCACTCTCTATTTTGGCAAGCCACTCTGGGGTTGCTCTTAATCGCTGGATTTCAGTAGATACCGAAGCCAGATCAAAACGCGCCTTAATTAAGTCATTACGAGCAAGGCGGAACGTTCTTTGCGCATCCAAATATTCGAGCATGCCCCGCTCCCCATACTTATACGAAACCTCTGCAATTCGCCTAGCACTGGCAGCCAACTGCACTACTTCCTGGTCTAATATTTTTACCTGATAGCTCGTCATTTGATGCAACTTATAAGCGAACTCGAGTTGTTGTTCCAAATTTTGGCTCTGGGCATTCAATTGATTTCTTGCTTTAGCGGCATTGGCTTCTGCCTCAGCAATTTGCCCTCCTTTGAAATCCCAAATAGGAATACTGACTACCAAACCATATAGGCGGTCGGTGAAATTCGGATCGTTATATTGCTGGGCTTTAAATGCCAGTTTTGGTAAACGCGAATTCTGCTCAAAACTTAGCCGTGACTCTGATGCATCGACATCGGCCTTGGCCTTTTGCAACTCAGGGCTTTGAGATTGCACTTCTGCCAATAAAATCGCTAGGGAAGGAAGCTCTTCCGCCTTGGGTACCTGGCTCACCACCGCAAAGTCCTGAGGCAAACCATGACCAACCACCTGCCTTAATTGACTCTTTGCTTGATCTACCCGCAGCCTGCAAGACTCGGCATTAATTTGCGCATTGAGAAACTCGGTCTGCGCCCTGATTAATTCAAATCTAGCAGTCTCGCCTACGTCGTAGCGCACTTGCATGCGGTCCCGTATTTGTTTGGTCAAGTTGTAATCTTCGTCAGCTGCTCTTAACTCTGCTTCGCGTCGTAATAACTCGTAATAGCGTTGCTGCACTTTAGAAATTGTTTCCACTTCAAAAGCAACCCGAGTAGCTTCAGCAGATTTAAAGTTTGCTTCTGCGGCATTCACCCTCGGATAGCGCGTGTAAGGCATATCCAAAGGTTGGGTTACAGACCAAGATGAAACGTTACCGGTTGTTAGAGGTCCAGAAGCCGACTTTTGTTGACCAGTATTTACCTCAAACTCAGGATTCGGAATAGCGCGGGCTGTAGAAAGCTGCCCCCTCACTGCTCTTGATTGATCTCTAGCAGCTAATACCTGGGGGCTGGACTCTAAAGCAAGCGTAATTAAATCGTTTGCTGTGAATGTCTTTTGCCCTTGCGCGTTAGCACTAGTGGCTAGCAGTAATAAGACAAAACTAGTAATTAATACACTTAAGCGGAACATAAGCCCAATTTTAGTGAATAAGTGTGAACCTTTAATGTGCATTAAGAATGGTTTGGGTGTGGGCATTCCCCAAAATAGGGAATAAGCGCCCAACTTGGGGAGATATACGGAAAATACGGGTTTTGAGATCAAAATTAAGCCATTTATAAAATTAAATGGTCTTGCCTAGACGCTAACTCCCCTTACACCGGACCCAAAGGGCCGAACTGACGATATAAGGAACTCATTGCTGAGCAGGCTACTCCCCGTTTACGTATTCATTAGATCACATAAATGGGGATAAAGCGTCGATTGGTGCCCGAGGCCGGAATCGAACCGGCACGACTTTTTTGAGTCGGCAGATTTTAAATCTGCTGTGTCTACCGATTTCACCACTCGGGCTCGCACTAGCAGTAATGCTGCGCTATATAAATCAAGACAAAGAGATTTTAGCATGCAAGGCTAAATTAGCCCTAAAGCCAGATCAGGACAAAGCTAGGCTGATTTTTTGGCAAAACCACTAAACTATTCTCATGAAATCACCCTCACCATTTGCCGGTCTACGCTCAGCAGTTCGCCTCGGCTCTTGGGTAGTGGGTGTCATCTTTGCCATTGGCGCTATTGCTGTCTTCACCTATCTTTTTTCAGCGCAAACCTCTGTATCAGGCAAAAGGGTAATCAAAAGCTTAGGGGATGCCGTTGTCATTACTTTTGATGAAAGCGATATCCCACACATCAAAGCCAAAACCACTACTGATGCAGTATTTGCTCTAGGCTATCTCCATGCCACTGAACGTTCTTGGCAAATGGAAATTAATCGCCGCTTAGCTAGCGGAAGATTATCGGAAGTTCTTGGTAAAGACACACTAAAAATCGATCGCTTTATTCGCACATTAGGCATCAAGCATGCCGCCGAAAAACAATTCGACCGCTATCCTATTGGCGCTAAACGTTTGTTACAGGCCTACGCTGATGGTGTCAACACAGGCAATGCGCAATTAGGCTGGGCCCTTCCAGTGGAATATTTTCTAACCGGCTCTAAACCAGGGCATTGGTCCCCTTCTGATAGCGTTGCCTGGATGTTGATGATGGCACTAGATCTTGGTGGGAATTGGCATAAAGAATTAGATCGCCTGGAGATGTCGCAATTTCTGAGTACAAAACAAATTTGGGAGGTACTGCCACCTTACGCTGGAAGTGAACCAGTCAGTAATCTCGATTTTGCCAAGATGTATCGAGATATTAATGTCTTTAATCCTGATTCAGGAAAGAGAGAACAGAAGTCTAAAAAATTACCGGCCACCGACCTTTCTCAGGGCGATGTGCCTGGCGGTAGAGAAGGTATCGGTTCCAATAACTGGGCTTTGAGCGGTAAGCTCACTGCTTCTGGCAAGCCCTTACTGGCTAATGATCCTCACCTCGGGCTATCTGCACCAGCGATTTGGTACTTTGCCCACCTAGATGCGCCGGGAATGAATGTGATTGGCGCAACCTTGCCAGGCATTCCAGCGGTAGTGCTGGGAAGAACAGATCAGTTTGCCTGGAGCTTTACCAATACCGGCCCTGATGTTCAGGATTTATACATTGAGCAACTGGATCCTAAAAATCCCGGTGTATATCGTGGGCCTGATGGCCCCCTGGCATTCAAAGTGCGTCAAGAGATCATTGACATCAAAGGTGAGCAGTCATTGCGCTTTCTAGTCAAGGAAACACGTCATGGCCCAGTGATATCGGATTCTTATGCCCGTGCAAATCGAGCAGTCGATACGAAACGGTTTGCATTAGCGTTGCGCTGGACTGCTTTAGATTTAGAGAATCAATCTGTTGTTGGCTTACTGGAAATGAATCAATCTAAAGACTTGGATTCTTTTAAGCTAGCGCTGCGAAAAAATTACGCCCCCATGCAAAATGTAGTGATGGCCGATGTGGATGGCAACATCACTTTTCAAGCAGCCGGTGTTGCCCCTAAGCGTACTTTGCATCAAGGCCTCTACGGTGTTGCTCCTGCTCTGGGCTGGGAAAAACAATATGATTGGACCGGCTATATTCCCTTTGATCAATTGCCTAGCAGCAGCAATCCGGAGCAAGGTTGGATTGCAACAGCAAATCAAAGAATCATCTCAGCCAATGACCCCAATCCGCTCACAGGCGATTGGGAGCTACCCACTCGCTATGACCGAATTGTCGATTTGGTGAAGTCCAAATCTAGTCATGATTTTGCTTCCATGAAAACCATGCAGGCTGATACCCTCTCTTTGGGAGCTACGCCCTTGTTGGAATTATTCAGAACCAGTCAAACCAAGCATCCACTGGGAGCACAAGCTCTTGAACTGAGTAAAAATTTTGATGGGGATATGAAAGTCGATAGTGCGGCCGCTCTCATCTTCAATGCATGGGCCGATCAACTAACTCGCAAACTCTTTTCTCGTTTGGCTTATATCTTTAGAGAAAACTATGGCACCCAAAGTTACCGGCAAGCACTGATCCTGCAGTTACAGAACCCACTAAGCCCGTGGTGTGATGATCCCAATACGGCAAAAGTAGAGTCTTGCAAAGAGGCTTCGAACGATGCTTTTGATCAGGGTTTAGAGCAACTGAGTGTCCAATTTGGAAAAGATCCTCAAAGTTGGGTTTGGGGGAAAGCGCATATGGCTATTTCAGAGCATCGTCCTTTAAGTAAAGTGCCTTTACTCGGCAGTCAATTTAATCTCACGCAGCCCTTTTCAGGCGATAGCTTCACGATCAATGTTGGGCGCCTTGAACTTTTACGATCAGATAATCCATTTGAGACCAAACTCGCTCCCAGCCTACGAACGATTTATGACTTATCTGATTTAGAGCAGTCCCTATTTATTTATCAAACAGGGCAATCTGGCTGGGTTCAAAGCAAGCTTTATCGCAATATGAGCCCATTATGGGCAAAAAATGACTATTTACCCCTGCAAATGAAGCCTGAAAAAGTCACGCGACAACTGGAACTGAATATCAAGTAAATAAGCCCTGGGGCGCAGCACACTGTGCGTTTAGAATATTCTCTGTTGATCTCTTAACTTTACTCATACTTAGTGCCATGAAAAAATTAGCTACCCGCACCATTACCGCCCTCCTCATTCTTTTACCAATGGCCAATAGTTATGCCGCCTGGAAAGAGTTGGGATCCAATCCACTCATGGTCGTGTACGTTGATGTTGACACCATTAACGACCAAGGCGAAAAGGCTCAAATTCTATCGATGTTGGACTTTACAAATCCTGGTGTAGATCCCAAAACAAAGAAAAAGGTTGGCTCCATTATTGGTATCAATGAGTACGACTGTCCCACGATCAGTTACCGCCCCATCGAATATAAAGAATTTGCAGGCCCCAAAGGTACTGGCAAAGTGATATCAGATAACAAAACACCTGATAGTGCATTTGAGCGTATAGAAAATGGATCATGGGCTGCGGGGGTATTTAACGTTGTCTGTCAGCGTAAATAAATTTATTGATTTGCAGTCTAGGCTAAGCTTAAGAAGGCGCTCTAGATCCCCCTTCTATTTTGACTGTGTCGTTTTTCCAGTTGGAATCTGTGTATTGCTCATTATTGGATGCGCACTCTCGGGTTGCGTTGCCCCGTTAGCTGCTTTAGGCAGTAGTGGTACCGCAGCTGCTAGCTCAGTGGGTGCTACTGCAGCCTCAGTAGCCGTAGCCAACCCCGTTACGTCCGCCAGCTTGGCTTCATCTGTAGCGACTGGTAAATCTCCTCTTGAGCATGCTGCATCCGCAGCCACCAAAAAAGAGTGTAATTTTTTAAATGCCTTAGGGCCAAAGCCCATTTGCGAAGAGATTCCTGTGCCTGGCATGATTGACCACAGTCAACCTTATCTTGGACCGGCTGATATGGTTCAGACCCCATCCAAATAGCATCCCTCTTCTTGCGATACCCCATTTAATTTAACAGTCTAAAATTAGGGTCTATAAGATATCTATTTACATCAGAGACATGACTCCAGAAAACTACTACCTCACCCTCACCTGCCCCAATCGTCCAGGAATTGTTGCTGCTGTCTCCACTTATATTTTTGAATTGGGTGGCGACATTGAAGAAGCACAGCAATTTGACGATAAGGCCTCTAAACGCTTTTTTATGCGTGTGAGCTTTAGTTGCGCTGCAGATGCCAAGACCTTAAAAGAGGGTTTCATCGACATTGCCAAACGATTTGATCTCACCTGGGATCTGCGAGCTGTCAAAGATTTGAAGCGGGTGTTGATCATGGCTTCTAAATTGGACCATTGCTTGGTCGACTTACTGTATCGCTGGCGCATTGGCGAGCTCCCCATGATTATCTGCGGGATTGTCTCTAATCATCCGCGCGAGGTGTACTCGAGTATTGATTTTGCAGATATTCCTTTTTATCACCTGCCAGTCACACCAGAGACCAAGCCTGCACAAGAAGCCAAACTTCTTGAAATTGTTGCTAATACCAAAGTAGATATGGTGATTCTGGCGCGCTATATGCAAATTCTGTCAGATGATTTATCCACTCAATTGTCTGGCCGCTGCATCAACGTACACCACTCATTCTTACCCAGCTTTAAGGGTGCTAAACCTTATCACCAAGCCCATGCACGCGGTATTAAGCTGATTGGCGCAACCGCTCACTTTGTCACCAGTGATTTGGATGAAGGCCCCATCATTGAGCAAGACGTGACCCGTGTCACGCATGGCGACTCACCCGAGGATTTGGTGCGCAAAGGTCGCGATCTCGAACGCACCGTCTTATCTCGTGCACTGCGTTATTACTTGCACGACCGCGTTCTCATTAATGGCGCTACTTCAGTTGTTTTTTCCGACTAAGATCCGATGGTCTAGGATGCTCAGATGATCTCTGGACTTGTCCAAATATTGCTATTCCAAAGCTTAGGAGAACTTATCTCCAAGTTCCTCTTGCCTACCCTGCCCGGCCCTGTCATTGGTTTGGTTCTACTCATTCTTTGGCTGGTTCTACGCAAAGGAATTAATGCCGAACTAGCGATGGTTGCTGATGGCTTTAGTCAGTACTTTGGTCTACTTTTTGTGCCTGCTGCGGTAGGAGTGGTTTTATTTCTCCCGCAATTAAAGGCTAACGCCGTAGCCATTGTCAGCGCATTATTGATCAGCATTATTTTGACGATTGCTTCTAGCGCTGTAGTAGTACGTTTTTTAAGCCCCAAGCCCACTGAAGAGGGCCATTCATGAGCGAGCAACACTCCATTGTGGAGATTTGGGTTTACCTCTCAGGAAGCCCGCTCTTTGCGCTCTTCATTACCCTAGCTGCCTATCAAATTGGCCTCTGGATCTATAAATCTACCAAACAAAACCCATTGGCTAATCCGGTAGCGATTGCCATCATCTTAGTGGCTAGCTTAATTCAGTATGTGGAGATGCCCTATTCGACTTACTTTGAGGGTGCGCAATTTATTCACTTCTTGTTGGGGTCTGCGACCGTATCTTTGGCCATTCCCATTTATCGTGGTTTAAGCAGCCTTAAGGGTCGCTCACTTCCACTCCTAGCCTCATTGGTAACTGGTGGCTTGGTCTCCATTATTAGCGCTGTCAACATCGCTAAATGGCTTGGTGCAGATTCTGGCATTACGGGGGCGATGTATCCTAAATCGGTTACTGCTCCTATCGCCATGGGTATTGCTGAGCGCATTGGTGTTTCACCTACGCTCACTGCCATTTTTGCTGTAACTACCGGCATATTGGGTGCGATCTTGGCGCCCTTCATTCTCAATGCACTAGGTATGAAGGCTTGGTGGCAACGGGGCTTTGCCATTGGCATTGGCGCCCATGGCATTGGCACCTCACGGGCATTTAGCATTCACCCAGAAGCCGGAACTTATGCCAGCTTAGCGATGGGCATGAATGGTGTCATCAGTGCGGTGGCGATACCAATTTTGTATCACTGGTTTAATTAATTAGCTCAGCTTCATCGCATCATCCACGGCATCACCCAATACGCTGATGAGGTTTTCTACTTCCGCAGGAGTGGAAATAAATGGGGGGCCTACAGCAATCGCTTCACCAGCAATGCGCACTAGAACACCTCCTTCTATACAGGCCTCTAGTACTTTCATCGCACGCAGACCCGGCTTCCCAGCGATGGGATCTAACTCAATCGCACCGGATAAACCAAAATTGCGAATATCCAATATTCCGGACTGTCCTTTCAGTGCATGCAAAGCGTTTTCCAGCACAGGTTCGAGTGCCTTAGCACGATTGATCAGATCATCAGACTCAAAAATATCCAAGACAGCATGAGCAGCAGCTGTTGGAATCGGATGGCCTGAATAGGTATAGCCGTGAAAGAATTCAATCGCCTGCTCTTGACCACCTGCAGCCATGATGGCGTCATAGATATCACTGCGAACTAATACGCCACCCATGGGTATCACGCCATTGGTTATTGCCTTGGCAAAAGTAATCATATCGGGCGTAACCCCAAATCGATCAGCGCCAAAGTTGGCCCCAAGACGACCAAAGCCCGTAATGACCTCATCAAAAATGAGAAGAATGCCGTGCTTTGTACAGATCTCCCGAATCTTTTGCAGATAACCCACCGGTGGAACGATCACACCGGTTGAGCCCTGCACAGGCTCTAAGATCACCGCAGCAATCGTATTGGCATCGTGCAAGGCCACAATTCTTTCTAGGTCATCCGCTAAATGTGCACCCCAAGTAGGCTGACCTTTGGAGAAAGCCATTTGGGAAAGATTGTAGGTATGGGGCAAGTGATCAACGCCAGGCATCATCATGCTGGCAAACATTTTGCGATTAGCAACGATGCCACCAACAGAGATACCGCCTATACCCACACCATGATAGGCACGCTCACGGCCAATGATACGAGTACGCGAGGCATTACCCATTACGCGGTGATAGCCTATCGCTATCTTTAAAGCAGTATCTACCGCCTCAGATCCGGAGTTGGTAAAAAATACCTTGTCTAATCCCTGTGGCGCCATCTTTGCGATCCGACTAGCTAATGTAAAGGTCGCTTCACTCGCCATCTGAAATGCAGGGCAATAATCCATCGTTTGATACTGCTTATTGATGGCAGCACCAATACGAGGATCGGCATGCCCCAATGGGGAGCACCAAAGCCCTGAAAGGCCATCAAACAATTTACGGCCATGATCATCGTAGTAGTAAGCTCCTTTGGCAGATTGCATCACCTTAGGATGCTCATGAAAGTAGCGGTTGGGCGTGTATGGTAGCCAGTAGGCCGACATATCCATTGCGGCTGGAATCTTTAAGGCTGCTGTCATGGGTGTCTCAATATTTTTATGAAATAAATTTTGCTTTACTGCTCTTGTTTTTCTAATACTATATTACTGACTAACCCACTGGAAATGATCATGAATAACTATAAATCCCTGTCAAAGCTATTGTTTGGACTTTCCATGCTTCCATGGCTTTGCAGTACGGTACTTGCAGCCACGGATACAGACTGGCCAAAGAAACCGATTGTGGCTATTTTGTCATTCCCTGCTGGTGGCTCCACTGATATATTTGCTCGCGCTGTTTTTGCGCCGCTTGGTGAAGCACTTGGACAATCTGTTGTTATTGAAAACAAACCCGGTGCAGGAGGAATGATTGGTTTGGGTGCTGCAGCCAAAGCAGCGCCAGACGGATACACCATTCATTTCAGCGCTATGACCAATCAATCCATCTCCCAATCGCTATTTAAAAATCCTCCAGCAGACCTCACCAAAGACTTTGTACCCGTTGCTTTGATTGGAACGATACCCCACTTGATCGTAGTCAATCCATCGGTTCCAGCGAAAAATCTTCCAGAACTCATTGCTTTCATTAAATCTAAAAATGGAAATTTCAACTACGCCTCACAAGGTAACGGTAGTCTCTCCCATCTGGAGTCAACTTTATTCATGCAACGTATTGGCGCAACGGGAACGCACATCCCCTACAAAGGCAGTGCTTTTGCCTTGCCCGATTTAATCGCTGGTAATACTTCAATGATGTTTGATAGCGTCACCGCTTCACTACCCCATATTCAAAGTGGCAAACTACGCCCCATCGCGATCGCCGCATCTGATCGCTCACCATTAATGCCCAACGTACCGACTTTAGGGCAAGATGGGATGAAGCAATTTGACGTTGAAAACTTCTATGCTATTTACGTCCCCAAGGGAACGTCCCCAGCGATTGTTGCAAAACTAGAAAAAGAAATCCGGAAGATTTTGACAAACCCTGATTTCAAGGCGCGTCTCGCCAATCAAGGCATCCATCCACAGTTCGCCAATTCAGAACAGCTAGCGATCATTACTCAAAGTGAGTATGACAAATGGGCAAAGGTAGTAAAGTCTGCAAACATTAAAGTTGACTAAACACGCATTGCGCACATTGCATACATTACCCTCAAGTCATCCTCTTTTATAGAACAGATTAGATCCATGCTCATTTCCCCTCCATATAGCGGTGGTCGCGCCCCTGTCCTTGCAAAAAATACCGTTGCTAGTTCACAACCGCTAGCAACTCAAGCAGGTATCGAGGCATTGCAAGCAGGCGGTAATGCAGTGGATGCGGCCTTAGCGACTGCTATTACTCTCACTGTTGTAGAGCCCACCATGAATGGCTTGGGAGGCGATGGTTTTGCACTCGTTTGGGATGGTCAGAAATTACATGGCCTTAATGCCTCTGGTCGTGCGCCGGCTGCATGGACACCAGCGTATTTTTCTGGCAAGACTGCCATGGATCTGATTGGCTGGAATACCGTCACAGTCCCAGGCATGGTCGCGGGATGGGTTGAGCTATCCCGAAAATTTGGCAAACTGCCCTTTAAGCAACTCTTTAAACGCGCAATAGATTATGCAGAAAATGGTTTTCCGGTTTCCCCAGTAATTGCCCGTCAATGGCGTGAAGCGATTCTGATTCTGAAAAACCAAGCTGGCTTTAGTGAGTCTTTTTTAATGGATGGCAAAGCCCCTACTGCTGGTCAAATCTGGCGCTACCCTGCACAAGCAAAGACACTACGTGCTATTGCTGATTCTGAAGGAGAGTCCTTTTATTCGGGTGACTTAGCCAAAAGCATGGTCGACTTTGCACAAGCCACAGGCGGTTGTTTCACGATGGCTGACTTTGCGGCAAACAAACCTGAATGGGTAGAGCCTTTGGCCTTCGATTATGGCGATTACACCCTCCATGAAATCCCCCCCAATGGATCAGGTATAGCTGCGCAAATGGCTTTGGGTATTTTGCAAGCAGCGAATGTCAAACAATATCCTGCCAATTCTGCGCAGCGTATTCATTTGCAAGTAGAAGCCATGCGCATGGCTTTTGCAGATGCCTATGCCTATGTCTCTGAGTGCAGCACGATGAATGTCACTACCGAGGCGCTGCTCAATAGGGATTACTTAGCGGGACGTGCCGCATTGATTGATCATCAGCAGGCTGGAACTTATAGCGCTGGCGATCCACATGCTGGTGGCACTGTGTATCTATGCGCTGCAGATGAATCCGGCATGATGATTTCTTACATTCAATCCAACTTCAAAGGCTTTGGCTCAGGTGTAGTAGCTCCTGGTGGCATTGCTTTTCATAATCGCGGTATGAGTTTTAGCTTGATTGACGGCCATCCTAATCAAGTGGGCCCAGGCAAGCGCCCCTTCCACACCATCCTTCCTGCTTTCTTAACAAAAGGTGATAAACCTGCTATGGCATTTGGTGTCATGGGTGGCAATATGCAGCCACAAGGCCATATTCAATTTGTGATGCGCTTTGTCGATGAGTATCTCAATCCACAAGCCTGCTCAGATGCGCCACGCTGGAGAATTGACGATCTGGGTAAGCTTACGGTAGAGGCATCGATGCCTACTGCAGCAGTAGAAGGCCTCAAGAGCATGGGTCATGAAGTCACAGTCATGCCAGCCAATAGCCTAGACTTTGGTAGCGCCCAAGCGATTGCTTTATTAGGTGAAAATATTCAAGATGCCTATATCGCTGGGAGCGATCATCGCCGAGATGGATTGGCGGCAGGGTTTTAGTTTCGCTTTGATCGCTGCACGCCAATGGAGAAAAACTACTTAAAAGCAATGGCGGAAATTGACTTGCCAGCACCAAGATCAGGGGATATCGCCACGACTATGAAGAAGGAAGGGGATGATTTATAACCCATCACATGGAGATACTGTATTTACCGTACCATTATTTGCAGATTACATGAAGCGAATTATCAAATTAGAGGAATAATCTAACTAGGCAAGCAGTTCATATAAAAGCGCTTGACCTCTTGATCACAACTCACATCCCTTGGTGAAATGGGTCGCTCTAGCGAAATACCCTCGATGGAGGTACAGCGACTGAGAGCCACATAGACCTGTCCTGAGGCAAATGCTCCCGAGGAGAGATCCACTTTGATCTTGTCGAGGGTCTTGCCCTGGCTCTTGTGAATAGTGACCGCCCAAGCGAGCATTAAAGGAATTTGTACAAAGGTGCCAATAATGTTTGGTGAAATCCGCCCCGACATCATGTCATGGTCGTAGCGATAGGACTCCCACTGATGACCTTTCACTTCCACTGTATTGGAGTAAGGTCCGTTTTGCACCATCACCTTGACCGTATTGGGTAACAATTCTCGAACAATACCAATCGTGCCATTCACCCAGCGCTTGGGAAAATTACTATCAGTTGCAGTAAACATCACCTTAGCACCTACCTTGAGCACCAGATTATTAGGCGATGGAAGATTACGCTCATCAATATTGAACTTACCCGTAGTTTGACCAGGATAAATCTTCGGCTCGGTAGTTAAGGCGCGCAAGCCTGCATTATTGATTTGATCGGCTCTAGCATTGGTGGTGGTCAGAGTGATCGTTTGATCATCAGCCTCTTTCTTAGTTTCATAACAAATGGCATTGAGGGTATCGAGCGCTTCATCGATATCTTCATTAATCCGAATCTGATTAAGTAAGGCTGCAAAATGGGCATCTTTCTGGCGGAAGATTTTGGATAACTCCACCATCGTGACATCTTTACGATGCAGCGCCATGGCGCAAAAGAAATAAGGGCCCTCGTAACCCCGATCAGCGAGTACCTGCATATCACTACTCGATACTACTGGCGGCAACTGAAACAAGTCCCCTACAAACATCACCTGAATACCACCAAAAGGCTGGCTTTTATGTGGGCCATTGGCTCGCAGAAATAAATCCATGGCATCAACAACATCAGTGCGCACCATGGAAATCTCATCAATAATGAGTAGGCGAATATCCTTGTAAAGCCGCTTGTCTTTAAGGGGTTTGATATCCTCTTCTGGAAAGATTAGACGTGGAGGCAAACGAAAAAAAGAGTGGATTGTGACACCCTTCACTTGCAATGCTGCTACACCGGTTGGTGCAACTACGACGACATTGCCAGGGATGTTTTCTCGAAGATAGCCAATTAAGGTCGTCTTTCCGGTGCCTGCTTTACCGCTGACAAAAATATAAGGGTCACGACGCTCAATCGCGTCAATCACCGCCCGGTACTCAGGGGTGATTTCTATTTCATTGGATTGGGGGGTGATATCAGTACTCATGGGCAAGAAGAACTATACTCCCCTCCCGCTCCAGTCTTCACTCCTAAGCAGGCTGTAATCAGACTTGAACTTGCTTTAAGTTTTCAAGTGCGATATCAAAGTCAAAATTTTCAATATGACGTAATACCTGTTTTAACTCTAGCGCCACAAGACTTCCTTGCACCTGTTCCAAAATATCATTTAAACAGTCCCCTGCATCACCGTCACTATCCTCCAACAGCAGGCGTAATGTATCGAGCTTATTCTTAAGCTGCTCAGCATCAAGGGCAGTTGCTTGGGGGGTACTATTAATACCATTACCCTCTAGCGTAGCCAGGCTTTCTATGACTGGCCCCAACTCAATCAGCAGCAGTGCAAGCAGATTCTGAATTTGCACTTCAGCTACATGGTTCTTGCATGCCTCCTCAAGCTCACCTGCCACCCGCTGCACCCCTTTAGCCCCGATATTACCGGCATTCCCTTTTAGAGTGTGAGCACAGCGCATGGCTGCATCTGTATCGTCACCTTTTTGGGCAAGCAAGAAAGCGCCGGAAAAATCCTTCTGGCCTTGATAAAACTTACTTAAGAGCCGGCGATAGAGGGACTCATTATTCATAGTGGTATTGAGACCCACCCGTACGTCAATCCCCTTCAAATGAGGCAAGGATGACTGAGTAGATGATGAAGCATCGGATCTTGACTGCGTGCCGATGGATGAAGTTGGTACTGCCGGTTTAATCCATTTGGCAATGGTGCCAAACATGGCTTGTACATTTAAGGGTTTAGCTATGTGATCCCACATGCCGGCTTCTAATACTTTTCCCCGATCACCAGCCATTGCATTGGCTGTCATCGCAATGATGGGTAAGTTAGCAAAATGCGGTAATTTTCTAATCTCTCTTGTAGCGGTATACCCGTCCATGACTGGCATTTGGCAATCCATCAACACGCCATCAAAGTGCGGGTTTGCGTGCAGGATATCTAGCGCTTCTTGGCCATGATTAGCAATCGTCACATGAATGCCGGCCTGACTTAATAATTCCATGGCTAGATCTTGGTTCATTTCATTATCTTCAGTGAGCAAAATGCGAGCACCGCTTAATTGCTTCATCCACTCGGCCTGAGTGGCATTTTTTTCTTGGCTTCGGCCAGCGATAGCAATGCCCTTCTTCAGGGCGCCTCCAAGCGCCTCCAATAAATTCGATTGAGTGACCGGTTTAGTTAAGACGTGATCGAGATTAATCCTCTGCATCTCTGCAGAATTGATGGCATCCTCCCTACCAAATGAGGTAACCATAATCACTGCTGGGGCGCCGGGAACATCCATCAATTTGCGAGCGGCCTGCATGCCATCCATTTTTGGCATCTGCCAATCCATTAATACGAGATCAAACGACTTATCTGCGCTGGCTTGCTCAATCATCTCAAGCGCCATCAGACCATCGCGCGCCTCTAAAACCTCCACTCCCATACTACGAACCATGGATACAAGAATCTCCCGAGCAGAAGAATTGTCATCCGCCACCAAAACCTTCACCCCTGCCAACTCTTCTATTTTAGTGATTTGCTTCTGTGATGTGCCTGCTTGCACCCCAAGATTGACTTGAAAGTGAAATGTGGATCCTTTGCCAGCTTCGCTTTCTACCCAAATACGACCACCCATCATCTCTACTAAATTCTTAGAAATAGCTAAACCCAAGCCAGTTCCACCGTATTTTCTCGTAGTCGAGGCATCTGCCTGACTAAAAGACTGAAACATCTTGGCGCATTGCTCTGGCGTCATACCAATACCCGAATCGGTCACACTAAAGTGCAGCTCTATTTCCTTAGCAAGCTCCGATACTTTTTCAACCGCTACAACAATTTCACCAGTATCGGTGAATTTAACTGCATTATTGCCTAGATTAATCAGAATCTGACCCAGCCTTAGCGGGTCCCCAATTAGAGAGCTTGGGACATCCGCCTGAATATTAAATAACAGTTCGACACCCTTATCCTCAGCCTTCATGCCAACGAGATTGGCAAGGTTATCCATCACGTCTTCGAGATTAAATTCGATTTTCTCCATCGACATCTTGCCGGCTTCTATTTTTGAGAAATCCAGAATGTCATTAATAATGCCTAGGAGGTTTTCACCAGCACGGTTCACTTTCTCAATGTAGTTTCTTTGCTTCTTATCCAAATTACTCTGCAAAGCCAAGTGGGACATGCCAATAATGGCGTTCATCGGCGTACGAATTTCATGACTCATATTGGCCAAGAAATCACTCTTTGCTTTAGTGGCCTCTTCTGCAGCTTGCTTCGCACTAAGAATGGCAGCTTCAGCTAACTTTTGCTCGGTGATATCCGTCACCCAAGCCATATATCCGCTTTCGCCGTTATAGACCATTGGCAGAATCGTGAAGATGCTAGGGCGGGGTTCGCCATTCCTCTTCTTAAAGGTGACATCTCGGTTGCGTATCACGCCATCGCGTTTTAATTCTTGCTGAACCAGAATACGCTCTTCAGGGAAAGCATAAATATCATCAATAGTATCGCCGGCACTTAAACCAAATTGCTGCTGATATTGTGCATTGACATACCTAAAGGCATCCCCAACCCGAAAGCCAATGCATACCGGGCTATTGTCTAAAATTTCTTGTAAGGCTTTTTGTTGCTCGTCAATTTCAGCAAACAGCTCTTCGCGACTTTTGGAGGCGATGATTTCACGTAAAGCTTGATCTGATGGGGCATCGGCTAGCAACTGAGGAAGTCGATAAGTTCTGGCCCCACAAATCTGACCTCTTCCTTCTCTTGCTTGGGTTATCTGCAGCCCCAAGCGGTGAAATAATGGATTGGGATCCCATTCGGGGCCAGCCCCTGAATAAACCAATCTAATGGACTTATTACTATCAGAGCGTTCAAAATATGC
>CAIKGX010000036.1 GCA_903827075.1 uncultured beta proteobacterium
AAATCGATGCAGCAATTAGATAACGTGACTATCTATACATACCTCATTCCCATTCTGTCACCAGACTCTGCACAAAAATCCAAGCAAATGTGGTGCTCTTCAGACCCTCAAAAGGCATATATCGACTGGATGATTAATGGCATTACTCCCAGCGGTAAAGCGGATTGCACTACACCTCTAGATAAAAATATGGTATTTGCAAAAACCTATGGAATCACTGGTACGCCTACTCTTTTCTTTACTGATGGCAGTCGCTTCCCGGGTGCTGTTCAAATCACGGACATTGAAAAGAAATTTGCCACCTTGAAATAAGTGATCATGAAATCCATTCAGTCTCCTGATTTACCTGCAATTGAATACACCATCTGGCCCGCAGATCTACATGGCCATCGCTTTCATGTGAAGTTACGCATTGAGAACCCAGACCCCAATGGTCAAGTTCTCCAAATGCCTGCATGGATTCCGGGTAGTTATCTCATTCGGGATTTCAGTAAGCAGATTGAAAGCATGAAGGCATATGCCGTTGGCAATCCAAATGAAATGCTTGCTCTTGAACGCATTGATAACGACCATTGGCGTTTGTCAAACTATGCTGGGCCAATTGAAGTCCTCACTACGGTATATGCCCTTGATTCTTCGGTACGAGCAGCCTATCTCGATAGTGAGCGTGCCTTTTTTAATGCCAGTAGTTTGTGCTTATCGGTGAAGGGCCAGGAAAATTTGCCCTGTGCCCTGATTTTGGTTCCGCCGCTTGATACTTGCGCCAATCACTGGACCGTTGAAACGGGCTTACGAATCGTTAAGGTAGACGACCAAGGCTTCGGATTTTATTTGGCCCAAAATTATGATGATCTACTGGACCACCCAGTCGCGATAGGTGAATTTCAGATTGCGCACTGGAAATCAAATGGCGTACCACACAGTATGGCCATTCAGGGATGCATTCATGAAGTAGATCTCAAACGACTAGCAGTCGATTTACAAGCTATTTGCACCTGTACGATTGACTTATTTGAACCAAAAACAAAGCAGGCGCCATTTCAGAATTATCGCTTTTTAGTCAATGCGGTACTTAGTGGATATGGCGGTCTTGAGCATCGCAATAGCACTGCCCTTCTTTGCCGACGCGATCAAATTCCACAAGTAAATACCCCACTTGATGAAACTAGTTATCGCGAATTCTTAGGACTTTGTAGTCATGAATATTTTCATGCATGGTTAGTCAAACGCATTCAAGCCAAAGCATTTCAGCCTTATCAACTGGATCGTCGCAACCATACACGCTTGCTTTGGCTATTTGAGGGCTTCACCAGCTATTACGATGATTTACAACTTCTGCGTAGCAAGCGAATAGACCTTAGCGCCTACTTAAAAATTGTTGCCAATAATTGGAATGGGATTTTGCGTGGCTCTGGAAGACACAAGCAAAGCTTAGCTGATAGCTCTTTTGATGCCTGGACTAAATACTACCAAGCTGATGAAAATACGCCTAATGCTGTCGTGAGCTATTACGGCAAAGGCGCCCTATTGGCTTTGGGTCTTGATCTAAACATTCGGGAGTTCACCCATAATTGCCAATCCCTGGATGATTTAATGCGCCTGCTGTGGCAACGTCATGGGGTTTCTCTAGATGGCATTGCTGAGGATGGATTAGATGACTTACTCGTGCAATTATTAGGTGCTGGCTTCTCAAAGACCTGGAATCAATTTAAATCACGCTACATTTTTGGAGTGGAAGATATTCCTATTCAAAAATGGTTTAACCCAAACTCTATTTCAATAAAAACAAAAGCTCACACAAGGCTAGAACAGATCAAGCTGCAATTGGGTATTCGACATACTGAAGTCAATGGCTGGCTTAAGGTAACGCATGTTTTAGATGGTGGAGCTGCTCAACTGGCTGGACTTGCTCCCGGAGACCTCATCGCCAGTATTAACGGCCAACGCATTACCGCCAGTCGCTGGGATAAAGTGATCAAGAGCCTTCATGATGACGAGGCTTTTGTCTTGTGTTTTTACCGAGACGATTTAGAGCATGAGTGCATGGCTCTCTTGGATCAAGCCCAAATGCCCGCTCAATATGAACTCCTACCAGCGAAGTAAATGGATTCAATTTCTGTTAACGACATTCCGCAAGATTGGCAGGCGCTACTAGGCAATTACTTTGAGACCCCTGAATGGGAGAACCTCAAGGCTAACTTGCAGAAAGAATTCAATCTTCATCTCAGTCTCATACGGCCAGAGCCGGAAAATTTTTTCAAAGCCCTCACCCTCACTCCGCTTGATCAGGTAAAGGTGGTGATACTGGGTCAAGATCCGTATCACTCTCCTGCACTGGCTCAGGGTTTGGCTTTTTCTATTCCTAGCCATATCCCTAAAAACTCACGTTATTTTCCGAGTTCCTTACGCAACATCAGCAAGGCTCTTGCTCTTGAAGGTTTTGGTAGCTTGCCTCATGGGGATCTTCAGAGTTGGGCGGCCCAAGGCGTACTTCTTCTCAACACAGCCTTAAGCGTCAAACTAGGAGAGGCGGGCAGTCATGCCAAGCTGGGCTGGAAATCCCTCATTGATGCGCTCATCATCGCCCTCAGCAAGCAAAAACCCAATCTCGTATGGATGCTATGGGGAGGGCATGCCCAATCTAAATTACCCTTGATTGAATCTGGCACCAAGCCACTCATCCTTCAATCCTCACACCCTTCAGGACTAGGAGTCTACAAAACGAAACCGCAAGAACTAGAGCGATTAGCTAGTTATCGTGAAGAGGGTTACTTGGATATCTCAGGTGATCGGATCAAATTAACGCCAACGGGTCGGTTGATTGCT
>CAIKGX010000037.1 GCA_903827075.1 uncultured beta proteobacterium
AGGCGTTCGCTACGTTGATGAAGTTGTGCATCTGAAAGAAACCAAGAAGAAGTAAGCGAGATTAAAAAATGAATAAAGACGAATCCAGACAAAGACGCGCTCGGCAGACTCGTATTCGCATTGCTGAAGCATTGGCAAATCGCTTAACAGTTATCCGTAGCAATACTCATATTTCTGCACAGGTTTATAGCCCATGTGGAACCAAGGTTGTGGCAGCTGCTTCAACTATGGAAAAAGAATTGCGCCAAGCGATCAAAAACGGCGGAAACGCTGATGCTGCAAAACAAATCGGCAAGTTAGTTGCTGAGCGTGCTGTTAAAGCAGGCATTGTTGATGTTGCATTTGATCGTTCCGGTCATCGTTACCACGGCCGTATTAAGGCCTTAGCTGAAGCTGCGCGTGAAGCCGGCCTGAAGTTCTAAAAGGGTTTAGGAAAAAACATGGCAAAAATGCAAACCAAGATGCAAAACGAAGAGCGTGATGATGGTCTTCGCGAGAAGATGATTGCGGTTAATCGCGTAACTAAAGTGGTTAAGGGGGGTCGTATTCTCGGCTTCGCTGCACTGACTGTAGTTGGCGATGGCGATGGCAGCATCGGCATGGGCAAAGGCAAATCTAAAGAAGTGCCAGTTGCCGTTCAAAAAGCAATGGACGAAGCACGTCGCAAGATGATCAAGGTTTCCTTGCGTAAGGGTACTTTGCAACATACTGTTACTGGTCAACACGGTGCTTCACGTGTTTTGATTTCTCCAGCAAAAGACGGTACTGGAATTATTGCCGGCGGCCCAATGCGCGCTATTTTTGATGTAATGGGCGTAACAAACGTAGTTGCTAAGTCACTTGGCTCTACTAACCCATACAACTTGGTTCGTGCAACGATTAATGGTTTGAGCAAGATGAGTACTCCTGCTGAGATTGCTGCTAAGCGCGGTAAGTCAGTAGAAGAGATTCTCGGTTAAGACCATCAGATTAGGAATCTATAAATGACAACATCTAACTCCAAAGTCAAACTGCAATTAGTACGCAGCTTGATCGGCACACGCGAAAGCCATCGTGCAACTGTACGTGGCCTAGGCCTTCGTCGTATCAATTCTGTTTCAGAATTGGAAGACACTCCAGCTGTTCGCGGAATGATTAATAAAGTTTCTTATCTAGTTAAAGTCGTTGGCTAATAACTAGCAAGTAAATAGGCGAAGAATATGCAACTCAATACACTCAAACCCGCAGCGGGCTCCAACAAAAATCGTCGTCGCGTAGGTCGCGGCATCGGTTCTGGTCTTGGTAAGACGGCTGGTCGTGGTCATAAAGGTCAAAAATCCCGTTCAGGCGGATTCCACAAGGTGGGATTCGAGGGCGGTCAGATGCCTATGTATCGTCGTTTGCCAAAAAGAGGCTTTGTGTCATTGACGCGTCGTCACGTTGGCCAAATTACATTGAACGACTTATCAAGCATTGGCTTGCCAGAAGTTGACTTGCTGGTTTTAAAGCAACATGGTTTTGCTGGTGAACAAATTACTTCAGTCAAAGTAATTAAAACTGGTGAACTAAAGATTGCGGTAACCCTTAAGGGCTTAACGGCAACTGCAGGTGCAAAAGCAGCCATTGAAGCTGCTGGCGGCAAACTGGTTGAATTGGTTTAATCCATTTTTAAGTAATCATGGCTATCGCATCTACCAATAACAATAGCGCTGCTCAATCAGGAGGCAAGTTTGGCGAATTACGTCAACGCTTGATTTTCTTGTTGTTGGCTTTGCTCGTGTTCCGTTTGGGTGCGCATATTCCTGTGCCAGGAATTGATCCAGACCAGTTAGCTCAATTGTTTTCAGGTCAAAAAGACGGTATTTTGGGAATGTTTAATCTGTTCTCAGGCGGTGCTTTATCCCGCTTTACTGTTTTTGCTTTAGGAATCATGCCGTATATCTCTGCATCGATCATCATGCAGTTAATGACCATTGTTGTACCATCGCTTGAAACTTTGAAAAAAGAAGGTCAAGCCGGACAGCGCAAGATTACTCAGTACACTCGCTATGGCACAGTATTTCTGGCAACATTCCAGGCTTTAGGTATTTCTGTGGCCCTGCAAGCACAACCAGGCTTAGTGATTAATCCAGGCCTCATGTTTGAATTAAATACAGTGGTTACTTTAGTAACCGGTACCATGTTCCTCATGTGGCTGGGTGAACAAATTACTGAACGCGGCCTTGGCAATGGTATTTCGATCATTATTTTTGGCGGTATCGTATCTGGGCTTCCTTCTGCTATTGGCAGCTTACTTGAGCTAGTACGTACGGGCTCAATGAATATATTGTCCGCATTGCTCATCGTGGTCATTTGTGTTGCAGTGACATATTTTGTAGTTTTTGTAGAGCGTGGCCAACGTCGTATTTTGGTTAATTACGCTAAGCGTCAAGTAGGCAATAAGATTTATGGCGGTCAATCCTCATATTTCCCTTTGAAGTTAAATATGGCTGGCGTAATTCCTCCTATTTTTGCTTCATCTATTATCTTGTTCCCCGCAACAATTGCTGGCTGGTTTACATCTGGCGAGCCAACTAATATATTCAGCAAAATTATTAAAGACTTGGCAGCAACGCTGGCTCCAGGCCAGCCTGTCTATACTATTTTGTATGCCGCAGCGATTATTTTCTTCTGCTTCTTCTACACAGCCTTGGTATTTAACAGTCGTGAGACTGCAGATAATTTAAAGAAGAGCGGTGCATTTGTTCCTGGAATTCGACCAGGTGACCAGACTGGTCGCTATATCGACAAGATCTTGGTACGGCTCACTTTAGCAGGTGCAATTTATATGGTTTTGGTGTGTTTGTTGCCAGAATTCTTAGTATTGAAGTACAACGTTCCATTCTATTTTGGCGGTACTTCATTGTTAATTATTGTCGTTGTTGCAATGGATTTTATGGCTCAAGTTCAGTCATATGTGATGCAGCAGCAGTACGGCTCTTTGATGAAAAAAGCTAATTTTAAGATGGGCGCTTAACTGAATGTCTAAAGACGATGTAATTCAGATGGCGGGAGAAATTATTGAGAATTTGCCGAACGCAATGTTTCGCGTGAAGCTGGAAAACGGGCATGTGGTTTTAGGGCACATTTCTGGAAAGATGAGGATGCATTACATCCGTATTTTGCCAGGAGACAAGGTGACGGTGGAGATGACTCCTTACGACCTTACGCGTGCACGAATCATATTCCGTGCGAAGTAACGATTAAGCAGTACCTATTTTTAAGAGGTGAGTTATGAAAGTTTTAGCATCCGTTAAGTGTATTTGCAGAAATTGCAAGATCATTAAGCGCAAGCGCGTTGTGCGCGTGATCTGTTCTTCAGACGCACGTCATAAGCAGCGTCAAGGCTGATCTAGTTAATTAAGAGGAAATCTCATGGCACGTATCGCTGGGGTAAATATCCCAAATCATCAACACACTGTCATCGGTTTGACAGCAATTTTTGGCATTGGCACAACACGTGCTAACAAAATTTGTAAAACCACAGGTGTTGCTATCGACAAAAAAGTAAAAGATCTTACTGACGCTGACTTGGAAAAGTTACGTGATGAGGTGGGCAAGTTTATTACCG